>JAUXFS010000040.1 GCA_030622775.1 Rhodospirillales bacterium
GACCGCTTGGCCTCCGACTTCGGCCGGCGGCCTGCTGGCGCGCGTTGAGAGCGGCGAAATCGGGCTTGGTCATGTAGACCTCGCCGCGAACCTCCAGCGTCTCCGGCCCGTGGTCTATATGCTCGGGGATATCCACAAGGGTACGCAGGTTGGCGGTGACGTCCTCGCCGGTGGCACCGTCGCCACGGGTCGCGCCCCGGACGAAGCGGCCGCGTTCGTAGCGGAGCGACACCGAAAGGCCATCGATCTTCGGCTCGGCGATCATCTCCAGCGGGATGCGGGGATCGTCGCGAAGCTCCTTGAGGAAACGGCGGACGCCGTCGACGAAGTCGATGAGGTCCTGGTCGGTGAAGGCGTTGGCCAGCGACAGCATCGGCCGGGCGTGGACGACCTTGGCGAAGCCGCCCGCTACCGGCGCGCCGACACGCCGCGAAGGGCTGTCCTCGCGGACCAGGCCGGGAAAGCGGGCCTCTATGGCGTCGTTGCGCCGCCTCAGGGCGTCATACTCGGCGTCGCCGACAACCGGCGCGTCGTTCTGGTGGTAAGCCTTGTCGTGCGCCGCGATCTCCGCCGCCAGCGCCTCCAGTTCGGCTCCCGCCTCGTCCGACGACAACTCCGAAACCGGCCGAGCGCCTTTTCCCGACGTGGCGCTCATCCGCCGCCGCCGTGGAGGAGGCTTTCCGCCGCGGCGCGGGCTTCCTCGGTGACCTTTGTTCCGGCGAGCATCCGGGCGATCTCCTCCCTGCGCTCGGTTTCGTCGAGCACGTCGACGCGGGTTCGGGCGCCGGCATCGCCCGCCGACTTGGACACCCGCCAATGATGACCGCCCAGCGCCGCCACCTGTGGAGAATGGGTCAGAACCAGAACCTGGACCTCACCCGCGACCCGGGCCAGGCGCTCGCCCACCGCCGCCGCCACCGCCCCGCCGATCCCGGCGTCGACCTCATCGAAGATAAGGGTTGGCACCGGATCGGCCTGGGCCAGAACCACCTTCAACGCCAACATGAACCGCGCCAACTCGCCGCCGGAAGCGATGCGGGTCAAAGGCCCCGGCGGGATGCCGGGGTTGGTCGCCACTAGAAATGCGACCCGGTCGATGCCGTGTTCGCCCCATTCCTTCTCGCCCAGCCGTTCGACGCCGGTGCCGAACTTGGCCTTGCCGAGGCGGAGCGGTTCCAACTCGGCGGTCACCCCGGCGTCGAGCTCGGATGCCGCTTTGACGCGGCCCCCGCTCAGCCGGTCCGCGGCCTCCAGATAGCGGGCGCGCGCCTCCTCCTGTTCACGGACAAGGCGGGCAACGGCGTCAGCGCCGTCGGCGACGGCCGCCAGCTTCGCGGTCAGGTTCCCGCGCAATTCCATCAGATCATCGACGCCACAGCCGTGCTTGCGAGCCAGCGCCCGAAGGGCGAACAGCCTTTCCTCGATCTCTTCCAGGCGGCGGGGATCGAGATCCATGTCCGCCACCGCCTTTTCCACCAGCGCCTGGCCTTCCACCGCCTCCGAAAGCGATCGTTCGAGGGCGCCAACGGCGGCGTCGAGCCGCCCTTCGGCCTTGTCGGCAACGCGCTCGAGCAGGCGGACGGCGGCGCGCAGCGCGTTCTCGACGCCGCGTTCGCCGTCGGTTCCATTCAGTTCCGCCGCGGCCTCGTCCATCGCCTGCATCAACTTCTCGCTATTCATCAGCAGCGCCCGGTGTTGCGCCAGCCGCTCCTCCTCGCCGGAACACGGATTTAGGGCTTCCAACTCGTCCACGGCATGGCGGAGATAGGCCTCGTCGCGACGGGCCGCCTCCAATTCCGCTTCGGCCCGGTCGCGCGCATCGGCCGCCGCGCGCCAGCCGCGCCACGATTGCGAAGTGGCTTCGCACAGGGGCCGGAGCCGGCCGAATGCGTCCAACAGATCGCGGTGGGTGGCGGGATCGAGAAGCCGCTGGCTCTCGAACTGGCCGTGAATCTCGACCAGGGCATCGCCGATCCGCCGGAGCAGGGCGATGCTGACCGGCTGATCGTTGACGAATGCCCGCGAACGGCCGTCGGTTCCGAGCACCCGGCGCAACACCAGGTCGCCCTCTCCGGCGGCGACCCCGTGCTCCATCAATAGGGCGAAGGCGGGATGATCGACCTCCAGTTCGAAGGCGGCGCTGACAACGGCCTGCGCCGCCCCGTGGCGGACGAGCCGGGCGTCGGCGCGGAGGCCCAGCGCCAGGCCCAGGGCATCGAGCAGGATCGACTTTCCGGCGCCGGTCTCACCGGTCAGCGCACACAGGCCGGGCTGAAACTCCAGTTCCAGGCGATCAATGAGAACGACGTCGCGAATCGAGAGGGTCGAGAGCATCCCCGCCGCCGGCTACCAGAACTCGTACCAGGATTGTGGTGGTGGTCGTACCGCCCCGTCCTCGATCAACGCATAAGAGTCGATATACCACGCGCTGCCGGGGAAATTGTGCCCCAGAACGGCCGCCACCTTCTGCGCTTCATCGTCGAGGCCCAAAGCACGATAGCCTTCGACCAATCGGTGCAGCGCTTCGGGCGTATGTGTCGTGGTCTGATAGATCTGGATGACTCTCTTGAAGCGGTTGATGGCGGCGAGGTAGTGCCGCTGCCTGAGATAGTAGCGGCCGACGACCATCTCCTTGGCGGCAAGGTGATCGTTAGCCAGGTCGAGCTTGACCCGTGCATCACGCGCATACTTGCTCTCGGGATAGCGGGTGATCAGTTCCGAGAAAACGCGCCGCGCCTCCTGGGTCATTTCCTGGTCGCGGGCCGGATCCGAAATCCGCTCGTAGTAGCAGAGCCCAATCAGATAGTGGGCGTACGGCACGTCGGGATTCGCCGGATGCAACTGAATGAACCGTTGCAGTGAGGCGACAGCCTCGTCGTACTGGTCCGCTTGGTAGTGGGCGTAGGCGGCCATGATCTGAGCCTTGGTCGCCCAGGGGGAATAGGGATGCTGGCGTTCGACCTCGTCGAACATCCTGGTCGCGCCCTTGTAGTTTCCCCCTTCGAGCGTATCCATGGCCTGATTGTAAAGGCCTTCGACGGGAGCCTCCTGGTATTCGACCTCCTCCTCGTCACTGGCGCACGCGCCGATCAACAACACCGACACCGCCGCCACCAAGAAATAGCGGACAAAGCCCTTTGTTCGCGCTGTGCTTGCCATGGTGTCCGTCCGAAGATCTTCGACCCGAGGCCGACGCGACGGACTATACCACGGTAGTCCCGCGCGCTTGCAAGACGAACGAGCAAAACCGGCAGGGTCGTGGCCAAGCGCGACCTCCCGTTCGTTTACGGCAATCACCAAGGCTTCTCCCACCCCGGTCATTTAGTACCAACGCCCGTAATTGAGCGCCCACCAGTACCGACTTTCATATGTCTAAAAATGAGTGCTTCAACGCCTAGAGCAATGACCTTGAAGCACTCAAAAAGTTTTTGGTACGAAACGTAAGGCTACCTCGAAAAACCCCTGTCAGTTCGCTTGCCGGCGAAGGAACGCGGGGATATCCAGCACTTCTTCCTCCGGCTGTGAAGCGGGCAACCGTTCCTCGGGATTGAGGCCTCCCAGTCGCTGCTGCTTCGGTGGCGCGACCGGCTGCTCGGCCACGGGTTCCGATCCGGCTTCCAGCTTCGCCGCGCGGTTGGCACGACCGGCGCCGGTAACCCGCGCAAACAGGCTCGACACCCGGGGCTTGGCCCGCACGGTCTCTCCTTCCGACGGCCGGCTCCCATTTTTCATCGCCGCATCCTTGAACGGATCGGGAGCGCTTCGCATCTCGACGCCCGATCGGGTGACCGGCAGCGGCGGAATGAAAACGTCCGGAGTGTCGGCCAGCGGCGGCCCCGAAGTCGTCGCGGCGGCCGCCGGCAACTCCGGTGCCTGCTTGTCATCACGATTGTCCGGATCCTCAGCGGCGGTTACTTGAAACGCGGCGGCCTCGTCGGGACCAAACGCGTCCTCCATGCTCGCCGGGGCATCGCCGGCGGCGACCGCGGCGTCAGCGGCGTCAGCGGGAACGGTCGACTGCGAGGTCGTCGTGCCGCCAACCGCGCTGACCAGGTTGATCGTCGCCGGGATCGGGTGGGCGGCGGTGGAGGCATCCATGCCGGTCGCCACGACGGACACGCGCATCAGGCCGTCCATGGAGTCGTCGAAGGTCGAGCCAAAGATAATGTAGGCGTCCGGATCGACCTCGGAACGAACCCGGTTGGCCGCCTCGTCGACCTCGAACAGGGTCATGTCCGGACCGCCGGTGATGTTGATCAACATACCGCGCGCGCCCTTCATCGAGATGTCGTCGAGGAGCGGGTTCGATATCGCCGCCTCGGCGGCGTCGAGCGCCCGGCGTTCGCCGCTCGCCTCGCCGGTGCCCATCATCGCCTTGCCCATCTCGCTCATCACCGCCCGGATATCGGCGAAGTCGAGGTTGATCAGCCCCGGCATCACCATCAGGTCGGTGACGCCGCGCACGCCGGAGTGCAGCACATCGTCGGCCATCTTGAAGGCGTCGGAGAAGGTGGTCTTCTCGTTGGCGACCCTGAACAGGTTCTGGTTGGGAATGATGATCAGGGTGTCGACATACTGCTCCAGTTCCTCGATGCCCTCCTCGGCGATCCTCATCCGATGGGCGCCCTCGAACTGGAACGGCTTGGTGACCACGCCGACGGTGAGGATTCCCTGCTCGCGGGCGGCCCGGGCGATCACCGGCGCCGCGCCGGTCCCGGTCCCGCCGCCCATGCCGGCAGCAATGAACGCCATGTTGGAGCCGCGAAGATTGTCGATGATGTCCTCGAGCGCCTCCTCGGCGGCAATCCGCCCGATGTCGGGCCGGGAGCCGGCGCCGAGACCCTGGGTCACCGTGAGACCGAGTTGGATGCGCTTGTCGGCATTCGACTGGGTCAGCGCCTGGGAGTCGGTATTGGCGACCGCGAACTCGACGCCCTCGAGGTGCGAGCGGATCATGTTGTTGACCGCGTTTCCGCCGGCCCCGCCGACACCGATGACGGTGATTCTAGGTCGGAGCTCGGGCGTTGCACCAGCCATTGGAACACTAAGATTGAGGGTCATGGCAGCCTCCGTTTGTTTTGTGGTTGAGGTTTGAAAACATGTCAGAAATTCTCTCGCAGCCATTGGCCGAACCGCCCGAAACGGCTGCTCGGCTCGTCGGTGGGCCTGTAGGTCCCGCAAAGACCTTCAGCGGGCTGGTCGACGCCGTAATGCAGTAGTCCGGCGCATGTGGTGAAGGCCGGGCCGGTCGCCGCCTCGGGCAGGCCCTCGATCGGCCGCGGGCGACCCACACGCACCTGTTTGTCGAGGATCATTCCGGCCAGCTCCGGGGCGCCGGCAATCTGACTGGCGCCACCGGTCAGCACCACCTGGCGTCCCGCCGCCTTGTCGAAACCGGCCTCTTCGAGACGAGCCCGCACGATTTCGAAGGTTTCTTCCAGCCGCGGCCGGACGATGCTGACCAGCATCGATCGGGGAACCTGTCCGGGCTCGCCGGTTCCGTCGTCCGAAATCGGCGGCACCTCGATTAGTTGACGATCGTCGGATCGGGTGGGAATACAACTGCCGTACAGCGTCTTCATCCGTTCGGCCTGGGCCAGCGGCGTCGAGAGCCCTCTGGCAAGATCATTGGTGACGTGGGTGCCGCCGATCGGGATGTTGTCGGTGAAAACCAACTCGGCGTCGAAGAACACGGCGATCGAGGTCGTCCCCCCGCCCATGTCGATCAGGGTAACGCCGAGCGCGGTTTCGTCCTCGCCCAGGCAACCCAACGCCGAGGCATAGGGCGAGACCGCCTTGCCGGCGATTTCCAGGTGGCAGCGATTGACGGCGGTCGCCAGATTGCGGAGCGCGCCGGTGGCCGTGGTGATAAGATGGAGATTGACGCCGAGGCGCTGGCCGAACAGGCCGCGGGGGTCGCGCACGCCGCGGCAACCATCGATGCTGTAACCGACCGGGATCGCATGAATGACTTCGTGATCGTCGGGGACCTCGTTGCCCAGTCCGTCGGGATCGAGGAAACGCCGGAGATCGGCATCGCCAATCTCATGACCGGCGACGGAAACCTCGTAGGCGATCAGCCGCGACCGCGGCGACCCGGCGGAGACGTTGACGGTGACATGGCGGATGTTCTCGCCGGCCATCCGCTCGGCGGCCTCGACCGTGGCGCGGATCGTCAATTCGGCTGCGTCCAGGTCGACGAAACCGCCACCGCGCAAGCCTCGCGACGCCTGATGTCCGATCCCGACCACCCGCAATCCCCCGTCGTCCGACGGCCGGGCGATGAAGCAGCAGACCTTCGTCGTCCCGATATCGAGCGCGGCGATCAGGCCGTTGCGCCCCCAGGACTGCGGCGTGCTCTTCTTCCTTATCACCGGTGTTTCCTTCATTCGTTCACCGTTGTCCGCCATCGATCAGGTATCGCGACCCGAAGCCGAATCTTGGTTTTCCGGACGCGGAACGCGCCGGACGATCAAGCGATCCGGTAACCGAAGATCCAGCACCTTGACGTCTTTGCGAAGCAATCCGTGAACCCTTTGATATTCCGCGAGTTTTTTCCATGCCTCGGAGGGGTCCTGCTCGGGTAACCGCACATCGATTCCCCCTGCGATTCGCAAATTCCACCGGCGCCCGCCAACGCGAACCGCCGCCTGGACCAACGGCATCAGTTCCGGCTGGGTGCCGAGTGTTCGCATCAGGTCGGCCGCGTGGGGTGGCGCGTCCTCGCCGACCACCACCAGTAAGTCGCTGAACGGTTCCAGGTTACGGCGCAGAATCACCGCGCCGTCCTCGTCGATCAGCGAGAAGTCACCCCGGTGTTGCCACAGCGCCAGCGGCCGGCGCTCGGTGATCTGCACCACCACGGTATCGGGCAGCAGCCGTTCGATCGATGCGGTCTGCACCCACGGCAACGCCAGAAGCCGCTCCCTCGCGGCATGGATGTCGAAGTCGAGGATCGCCGCGCCGCGATGGACTGCCAATGCCTCGAGGAGGGTTGCCCGCGAGGTTTCCCGGCGGCCGACGACAAAAACCTCCTCGACGGTAAAACCGAGATCGATGGACGCGGCCACCGCCGACGCCCGCATTTCGCCGGCCATCTTCTGCGGCCAGCGCTGCTGCCACGACCACCAGCCGCTAGCGGCCAAGCCGGCCAGCACGAGGAGCGCCCAGGCGGTGAGCGCGAGGCGGCGCCGCCACCAAGGGACGACCCTCCGGCGGGGTTGACCGCGCTTCCGGGCCGGCGTCGTCTTGTCCTTTCTCATGCGTCGCACTCCGCGTTCTCGACCATCCATGAAACGAGCTCCTGGAACGAAATCCCGGCGTAGGCCGCCTGCTCCGGGACCAGCGAGGTTGGGGTCATGCCGGGTTGGGTGTTGACCTCCAGGATGTAAAGGGTCTTGCCGTCGTAGCGGAAATCGGCGCGCGAGACGCCGCGGCAGCCCAACGTCCGATGAGCCAGCACCGAGGCGCGCAGGGCTTCGTCGTAGACCTCGGGCTCGATCTCCGCCGGGATCACGTGCCTGGAGCCACCCTCGGCGTACTTGGCGTCGTAGTCGTAGAAACCCCGGTGGGTGCTGATCTCGGTGACCGCCAACGCCCGGTCTCCCATCACCGCCACGGTCAACTCGCGTCCCTCGATGAACCGCTCGACCATCACCTCGTCGCCGTAAGGCCAATCGCCCTCGCCGACGCTGGTGAGGTTGTCGCCTTCGTCGACGATGGTGAGGTTGTCGCCTTCGCGCACGATGCGGACGCCGACGCTGGAGCCCTCGTTGAGCGGCTTGATCACGTACGGCCTGGGCATCACGTCGCCGCCCACCACCTGCTCACGGCTGACGATCCGGTGTTCGGCCACGGCAATACCGGCATCGGCGAACAGTCGCTGAGCCATCGGTTTGTGCATCGCCAGCGCCGAAGCCAGGAGTCCCGAGTGGGTGTAGGGAAGGTCGAGGATATCGAGCAGCCCCTGAATGCAGCCATCCTCGCCGTAGCGGCCGTGCAGGGCGTTGAATACCACGTCCGGGCGGGGCGAGAGCCCGGTGAGCATAGCGCCCACGTCGCGCTGAACGTCGATCGCCGTCACCCGGTAGCCGGCGCCCCGGAGCGCATCGGCGACGGTGGCGCCGCTGACCAGCGACACCTCCCGCTCGGACGACCAGCCTCCCATCAGCACGGCCACGCTACGGCTCATCGGCCCACCTCCTGCACCAGCGATCCTTCCGCGGCGACGCCGATGCGTTGGATTTCCCATTCGAGCCCGACACCGGCCGTTTCGAACACGCGGCGGCGGACCTCTTCTCCCAGCGCTTCCAGATCCGCCGCGGTGGCATTGCCGGTGTTGATCAGGAAGTTGCAATGTTTCTCCGAAACCTGCGCGCCGCCCCGGGTCAGTCCCCGGCATCCGGCGCGATCGATCAGCTCCCACGCCTTGCCTCCCGGGGGATTGGCGAAGGTGCTTCCCCCGGTGCGGCTGCGAACCGGCTGGGTTTGTTCGCGCGCCGTCCGGATCTCCTCGGTTCTGGAAGCGATGGCGGCCCGATCCCCGAGCCGGCCCCGGAAGCGGGCGGAAACGAAGATCCAGTCCCTCGGGACCGCGCACGAGCGATAACCGAAGCCGAGGTCCTGGGGGTCGAGATCGTGAACACCGCCTTCGCCGTCGACGGCACGGGCGTCGACGACCACGTCCTTGATCTCCGCGCCGTAGGCGCCGGCGTTCATCCTCAGCGCGCCGCCGATGGTTCCCGGAACGCCGCTGAGGAATTCCAGGCCGGCGATCCCGGCGTCGCGGGCGACCAGCGCGACGTTGACATCAAGGGCGCCGGCGCCGGCGGTCACCCCCTCGCCTTCGACATCGATAGCGGCAAAACCGCGGCCCAGGCGAACGACCACGCCGGCGACGCCGCCGTCGCGGACCAGGAGGTTGGATCCGACGCCGAGGATGGTGACCGGCACGTCGTCCGGCTTGCCCGCGAGGAAACCGGCGAGGTCCTCCGCGTCGACGGGCCTGAACATCACCTCCGCCGGGCCGCCGACCCGGAACCAGGTGACCGGGCCAAGCGGCGCGTTTTCGGCATAGCGGCCGCGTACCGCCGGCAGGCGGGCGATCAGCGGCCGGTTCGCCATCGCCGCCGCCATCATCGGCCGCCTCC
>JAUXFS010000513.1 GCA_030622775.1 Rhodospirillales bacterium
CGGCAGCATCCATTCGCGAACGAACGCCGCCACCGCCCGCGTCCGCGCCGGGTTCGGGCTTTCCGCCGCCGCCGATTCCAGCCGGCTCCAGCCGCAGGCGAAGGCGAGGAGGCCGGTGAGCCGCAGGTAGCCGGTGGCGACCATGCCGGGATCGTTGCTGGCGCGCACCGCTTCGGTCGCCCGTCGCCAGTGGCCGAGGGTTTCGCGCAACGCCTGGGCGAAGGCGGGTTCGGCGCGCCCGGCCTGTTCGCCGATGTCGGCGGCGAAGGCCTCCGGCGCCGCTCCGCCGCCGAGATGGAGGAGACGCCCGGCCAGGGTCATCGCCTGGATGCCGTTGGTGCCTTCGTAGATCGGGGTAATGCGGGCGTCCCGGAGGATCTGCTCGACCCGGTACTCGCGGCAGTAGCCGTAGCCGCCGTGGACCTGGATCGCCAGGTTGGCGGCCTCGACCGCGGCGTCGGTGCTGAACGCCTTGCATACCGGGGTCATGAACGCGGCGAGCGGGCTCTCGGGATCGCGCTCCAACTCCACCGCCGTGCGCAACGTCATCACCCGGCAGCCCTGGGCCAGCGCCATCAGGGTCAGCAACATGCGCTGAACGTCGCGGTGGCGGCTGATCGCGTCGATCGGCGCGTCCGAGCCCGGCGCCCGGCCCTGGCGGCGCTCGGCCGCGTGGTGGCGGGCGCGTTGCAAGGCGACCTCGATCAGGCCGATACCCTCGATCGCCACGTCGAGGCGCTCGGCGTTCATCATCGTGAACATCCGCGCCAGTCCCTCGCCGGGCGCCCCGAGGATCTCGGCCTCGGCGTCGTCGAAGGTCATCTGGCAGGTGGGCGAGGCGTGCATCCCCATCTTTTCTTCCAGCCGCACGACGGAGACGGTGTTGCGGCGGCCGTCGGCGCGCACCGCCGGCGAGAGGAACAGGCTCAATCCCCGCACTCCGGGCGGCGCGTCGCGGGTCCGCGCCAGCACCAGGTGGACGATGTTCCCGGTCATGTCCTGGTCGCCGCCGGAGATGAAGATCTTGCCGCCGCTCAGCCGCCACGACCCGTCGGCCCGCGGCTCGGCGATGGTGCGGATCTGGCCTAGGTCGGAGCCGGCCTGCGGTTCGGTGATGCACATGGTCGCCAGCCATTCGCCCGACGCCAGCTTCGGCAGATAGCGTTGCTTTTGGGCGTCCGATCCGTGGGCGGCGATCGCCCGCGCGCTGCCCTGACCGAGCGACAGGATCATCTGGAAGGTGATACAGGCGCCCGACAGCATTTCCGAGACCGCCGCGCCGAGCACGTGCGGCAAGTCCTGACCGCCGAAGGCCTCGTCGGCGACGATCCCCGGCCAGCCGGCATCGCGGTAACGGCGATAGGCGGTGACGAAGGCCTCGGGCACCCGCACCCGCCCGTTTTCGAGGGTCGCCGGTTGGGCGTCGGCGATGGGATCGAGGGGCGCGACCTCGGCGTCGACGAACCGGCCGGCCTGTTCGATCACGTCGCCGGCGAGTTCGTCGTCCCAGGAGGCCAGGCGCCCGGCCTCCGCGCCGTGTTTCAACGCGAACAGGATGTCGGCGGCGGGCGTCCGGTAATCGATCATCGGGTGTTATCCGGCCTCGGGGTTCTCGATCAGCAGCGCCGAGCCCTGGCCGCCGCCGCAGCACGCCGACGACACGCCGTAGCGGAGTCCGCGGTGTTTCAACTCGCGGGCGAGGGTGATGGTGCAGCGCAGCCCGGTCGCCGCCAGCGGATGGCCGATGGCGATGGCGCCGCCGTTGA
Source organism: Rhodospirillales bacterium (assembly GCA_030622775.1). Classification (GTDB taxonomy): domain Bacteria; phylum Pseudomonadota; class Alphaproteobacteria; order Rhodospirillales; family Defluviicoccaceae; genus JAUXFS01. The sequence continues at coordinate 1,767 of JAUXFS010000513.1, forward strand.
CGTTGACCTTGCTCCGGTCGAGCCCGAGTTCCCGTTCCACCGCGATGTACTGGGCGCCGAACGCCTCGTTGATTTCGAAACGGTCGATGTCGGCGAGGCCGAGGCCGGCGAGGTCGAGCAGCTTGCGGATCGCCGGGGCGGGACCGATGCCCATGATCTCCGGCGCCACCCCGACGGCGGCCGAGGCGACGATGCGCGCCAGCGGCCGCCGCCCGTTCTCCCGGGCGTAGGCGGAGGTGGCGACGATCGCCGCCGCCGCGCCGTCGACGATGCCCGAACTGTTGCCGGCGGTCTGGACGCCACCGAACACCGGCGGCAGCTTTTTCAGGGCAGCGAGGGGGGTGGGGCGGGCGTGCTCGTCGGCGGCGAACGACTCGACCCGGCGCGGCAATCGGAACGATCGCTTGTTGTAACCATCCAACTCGAAGCTCTCGGTTCGGACCGCCATGATCTCGTCGTCGAAAAAGCCGTCGTCCTTGGCCGCCTGCGCGGCGGCGAAGCTGCGCTCGGCGTAAAGGTCGACGTCGTCGCGGGTGATGTCGTAGCGGAGCGCCAGTTTCTCGGCGGTGTTGGCCATGTCGATCCCGGGCGCCGGGTCGGTCAGCGCCTCCCACAGGAAATCGCGGAAATCCACCTGACCCAGGCGGAACCCGCCGCGGCTGGTGAACGACGCCACCGGATTGCGCGACATCGACTCGGCGCCGACGCACAGCGCGACTCCGGCCTTGCCGAGCGTGATCGAGTCGGCGGCGTGGGCCAGGGTGTCGAAACCGGATCCGCAGATGCGGTGAATGAAGATCGCCGGGACCTCCTGGCGGACGCCGCTGTAGAGGCCGATGTGGCGCGGCAGGTAGTAGGAGTCGAAATCGGTGTGGGCGACGCTGGCGGCGACGACGATCTCGACGTCCCCGGCCGGCAGCGCCGCGTGCTCGAACAGCCGGGGGCGGGCGGGGATGCCG
>JAUXFS010000090.1 GCA_030622775.1 Rhodospirillales bacterium
CCCAGCTTTCGCCGCGGTTTTTTTCGGTGCCGCGTTGATCTGGGGCGTGTTCCTCGTGTTCGCGGTTGTTGGTTCGGTGGCCTTCGTTCGCGATTGGAGGTCGACCGGTACGTCGAAGGCGATTCTGATCGGTTATTTCATCTACGGGGCGCTGATTGTTCAGGCGAGTAGCGGCGTCCGCTGGACTCACCGGACGTCGATCGAGTTTGTCATGGTCCTCCTTTTCTCCTGGGGGGTCGAGTGGACGGTCCGGCGATGGAATTCGTCGCGATCAACAGCCAACACACCGGCTTGATCGCGGATCGCATCTGATTTGGTGCTGACGGGATGCCGTTCGACGGTCGTATCGCCCCGGTATTGTGGCGAAAGGGTGGCAGGGAGCGGCTGCAGGGCCAATTCGTTGCGAATTAGGTTGTCCCGCGCGATCCGATGTTCTCTATGAAGTTCATAACCTTGAGTGGTTCCCGCTGCGCGGAAACAATGCTAAGGTGTACGGCAAAACAATGATCCGAAGGGTCGGAGAGCGGATGGCGCGAGGCGGCAATCTGCGGCAAGTGGTATTGACCTCCAGTGAGGAAGCGTGGTCACGGGCGGCGAGCGAGCTGCCCGAAACCCGGCCGATAGAGCTGTCCGTCATCGTTCCGACCCTGAACGAGCGCGACAATGTCCCGGTTTTGCTTGCAAGGCTTGATGAGGTGCTTTCGGGCACCACGTGGGAGGTGATTTTCGTCGACGATGACTCGGTGGACGGGACGGCGGAGGCTGTCCGGAAGGTCGCCACCACCGACCGGCGCGTCCGTTGTTTGCAGCGGATCGGTCGTCGCGGACTGGCGAGCGCCTGCATCGAAGGCATGCTCGCCAGTGCGGCGCCCTATCTGGCGGTGATCGATGCCGACATGCAACACGACGAGACGCTGCTGGCGCAGATGCTGGACGTGCTGAAACGGGACGAAGCGGATCTCGTCATCGGAAGCCGCTACGTGGAGCGAGGGGGCGTCGGTGATTGGAGCCGTTCGCGCAAGATGGTCAGCCGGATCGCCGGACGGATGAGCCGGATGGTGATGAAGGCCGAGGTCAGCGACCCGATGAGCGGTTTCTTCATGCTTCGGCGGGAAGTTTTCGACGGCGCCGCGCGCAAGCTTTCGGGGATCGGCTTCAAAATCCTTCTCGATATCCTGACGTCCTCCTCCGGCCCGGTGCGGATCAGCGAATTGCCCTACCGGTTCGGGACGCGACACGCCGGCGAGAGCAAGCTCGACGCCACCGTGGCGTGGGAATACGTCATGATGCTGCTGGACAAGATGATCGGTCATATTGTCCCCGTGCGGTTTCTCGTGTTCTCGCTGATCGGGTTGCTCGGCCTGGGGGTGCATCTGGCTGTTCTGGCGACAGCCTTTCAGGGGGGCGGTCTCGGTTTCGGATTGTCCCAGGCGATCGCGACGTTTGTTGCCATGACCAACAACTTCGTGCTCAACAATGTCCTCACCTATCGGGATCGGCGGCTGCGCGGTTGGGCGCTTCTGGCCGGGCTCCTGTCGTTCTATCTCGTCTGCTCGGTGGGAGCGCTGGCAAACGTCGGGATCGCCTCTTACGTCTACGGTGCGCAAGAGCCATGGTGGATCGCCGGGATCGCCGGGGCGATCATCGGCGCCGTATGGAACTATACCGTTTCCTCGGTATACACGTGGCGAAAACCCAAGGCGTCCTGAGAGTCCGTCCGCAAACGCTGGTTGGCATCAGATCGCGGCAGGAACCCTTCGCCGAAAGATCCGTTCGAGCCCGAACGCGAACAGGATGACGATCACGAACTCGACGGGGGTGCGATGGCCCCAACGGGTGCCGCCGAGCACGACCACGGCCAGGAGCCCATAGACCAGATAGCTCAAGAGAATGGCCTTGGAGGCCCAGGAGCATCTGTCGTCTCTCAGCCAGACGACGAGACCGAACGCGGAACAGAGGCCGATCAGCCCCAGGACAACGGCCGCAACCATCATCGGCACGGCGAAGCTCGCGTCACGGCCGACGATTTGTCCAACCACGTACCCCACGCCGTGGCTATCGAGGCTTTCTCGCCAATAGGTCAGGTACTCGGTGTCGAACAGACCGAGGTAGTGGCCGGCGAAGGCATTCAGTCCGGGATTGAGGGAGACGTTGGCGAGGTTGGAAACCACGGTGCGCAGGTAGGCGGAGGGATGCCGCATCACGAGAGAGACGAACTCGTTTGCCGCCATTTCACCGCCGGGATAGTCCGCCGCGGCGAACGCGAAGCCACCCGCGTCCGCCATTCGTTGGGCGCGGATGAAGAAATTGACGGCCACGCTATGGTCGCTCTCTCCCATCGAGAACGTCCCCGTCTGACTCCAAACGAACAGCATCCACGCCAGCGGCCCCAGAAAGCAGATCAAAAAGATCGGCAATATCTTGTCGAGCCGCCGGTTGCGAAAGGCAAAAGCGAGGATCACCGCCAATATGATCGGATAGAATATCATCTGGAATCTGACAAATATGGAAATGGCCAGCAACGCCAAAGTCGCCACGAACAACCCTTTGCGGAATTCCTCCTCCACGGTGCGGATGATCAAATAGAAGGCGATTACGATCAGTGGATTGAAAATGCCCTCGGTCGCCAACTGGTGTGGGAGCATGAGACTCCCCGGCAGCACCACGTAGACGCTCGCGGCGACAAGGCCGTACCGTTGCGGCTGGCCCAACAGGACGGCGAGCCGGTAAACGCACAACACCGAGAGGAACGCCAGAACAAGGTGGACGAAAATGATCAGATACTGTCCGCCGACACCGTACAACACGGCGTGGAGGATGTAGTCTCCCGGGGAACCGATCTCCAAAAGCCTTTCGGGCAGCGACAGGCTCCCCTCGGCGAACTTCAGGTGCTCAAAGACGTACGGACCGTCATGGCCATGAAGCAGGTACAGGATCTTCTCGAGCCGGCCGCCCGCGCGATCTCCGGTCAAAAACGCGTCCGGACGGACGATATCGTGGATAAGAAGCAACCCGTGGACGACCATGAACAAGAGCAATATCGGAAGGATCGGCACGCTGCTTTCTTTCGAATTGCGCGCGCTCCGAGAAATCATTTCGATGCATTCCACTTGCATTGGTTGCTGTTTTTTGGCCTGGTTGGCGTTGGTCGGCATATCATTGCGCGAAGCGCGGTCGGTCGATCTCCCGCGTCCGGCAACCCCGGGATAACCGCGCGTGCCCGCTGCGGCAAGGGCGTTTTTTCCCGTCGGCGGGGACCGGGGGCTCCGAGAGCGACCGTTTCACCGGGCGATCAAGAGCGCGATGGCGGGACGCCGCCATCAGCATCTCGCTCTTGGCCTCGCCCCATCGGAGAGCCGATGCGACCGCCTTGTCACCGCCGCGATCCGAAGCAACAATGGGCGCCATCATGACGTCAAGACGGCTCCTCATCGTCGCCCATGCTCCGTCGCCCAACACGCGAGCGCTGCTCGACGCGGTGGTCGCCGGCGCGCGGTCGCCGGAGATCGACAACGTCGATGTCACCGCGCTGGGCCCGTTGGAGACCGGTCCGGAGGACGTGCTGGCGGCAAAGGCGATCATTCTCGGCACCACCGAGAACCTGGGTTACATGAGCGGGGCGTTGAAGGATTTCTTCGACCGGATCTACTACCCCTGTCTGGAAAAGACCCAGGGCCTCCCCTACGCCCTTTACGTACGCGCCGGTCACGACGGTACCGGCACCCGGCGCGGTGTCGAGACCATCGTCACCGGCTTGCGTTGGCGGGCGATCCGGGAGCCGCTGATCTGCCGCGGCGAGTGGCGCGAGGACTTCGTCGACCCGTGCCGGGAACTCGGCGCCCTGATGGCCGCGGGCCTAGACGCGGGAGTGTTCTAATGGTCTGGGTCCGCGCCAACGCGTTGGCGACTATCCACCGAGCCAACCGCTACGCCAAGCCGCCGTCGATTTGCACTTCGGGCAGATGCGCTCGCCCGCCCATTCGCTCGGGAACTGCTGCCCGCACACCAGACATTGTCTGGTCTTGGCGTCCACCTCCGCGTCCTTCTCCTGGGTCTCGTCGTCAACTTCCATGATGCCGCTTCGTCCCGCGAGCCCACCGGCCCGTCTTCATTGATGCGCGGCGCTCGAGCCGCGCCCCGGTTGTCACCTTATAGTGTCCGGGGACCCCGCCTAATCGTGCTCGCCCTCGGACCCGCGCGCCGGTCCGAGTCCCGGCGAACCGCCGTCCCGACCCTTGTTGATGGCCGCATTCGCGGACGTACCCCCCATGTGATCAGCAAAAGAGGGTTGCGCATAAATAGCACCGTAACCGGACCGAGCACCAGATCCCACTGCATATATGGCCCTTTATCTCTCGGAATTCAAGTATTTGACGGGTGTGCCGGCGATCCGCATGGCCATGGTTTCATTCGAAACGGGGGCCGATAGCGGCCGATCCGAAGCGCGTCACCGCCGGGCGCGGCGTCCGCGGGGACCGACCGATGTCCGCCCGCGCCGCGTGGGTCTTGATCTCTTCGGGCACCCCGATCAACATGGGTGGAACGCGGGAGGCGGCGTTGGCCGTGTCCACCCTCGAGCCTGCCCGTCGCGGGCTTTCGTCGAAAGGAGAGCCCCGATGTCCTACACCACCAACACCCTCGAAAACCATTGGATGCCGTTTACCGCCAACCGGGACTTCAAGGCCGATCCCAGGCTGCTGGTCAAGGCCGAGGGGGTCCACTACTGGACCCATACCGGCCGGCGGATCCTCGACGGATCCTCGGGCCTGTTCTGCTGCGCCGCCGGCCACGGCCGCCAGGAGATCGCCGAGGCGGTCGGCTCGCAACTCCGCCAGTTGGACTACGGGCCGCCGTTCCAGTGGGGCCATCCGTCCTCGTTCGAGCTGGCCAACCGGCTCGCCCGGATCACCCCCGGCGACCTCGACCACGTGTTTTTCGCCAACTCGGGCTCCGAGGCGGTGGATACGGCGCTGAAGATCGCCATGGCCTACCACCGCGCCCGGGGGGAAGGCGGGCGGCTCCACTTCGTCTCGCGCGAGCGCGCCTACCACGGGGTCAACATCGGCGGCACCTCGCTCAGCGGCCTGATCAAGAACCGGGAGACGTTCGGCGGGGTGATGCCCGGCGTCGTCCACATGCGCCATACCTGGCGGCCCGAGAGCCGCTTCGTCCGCGGTCAGCCGGAGACCGGCGCCGACTTGGCCGACGACCTGCAGCGGTTCGCCGCGCTCTACGGCGGCCATACCATCGCCGCCTGTTTCGTCGAACCGATCGCCGGCTCCACCGGCACGCTGGTGCCGCCGAAGGGATATCTCGAGAGGTTGCGGGAGATCTGCGACGCCCACGGCATCCTTCTGGTGTTCGACGAGGTGATCTGCGGTTTCGGGCGCACCGGCAAGGCCTTCGCCGCCGATAGCTTCGGCGTCGTCCCCGACATGATGACCCTGGCCAAGGCGCTCACCAACGGCGCCCAGCCGATGGGCGCGGTCGCGGTCAAGGACGAGATTTACGAGACCATCGTCGACAACGCTCCCGAGGGCGCCGTCGAGTTGTTTCACGGCTACACCTATTCGGCCCATCCGGCGGCCTGCGCCGCCGGTCTGGCGACGCTGGACATCTACGAGCGGGAGAAGCTGTTCGATCGCGCCCAGGCGATGTCGGAGCGGTTTCTCGACGCGATGTTCTCGCTCGCCGACCTGCCCGCGGTGACCGACGTGCGCGGCTACGGGATGCTTGCCGCCTTCGATATCGAGCCCGAAGAAGCGCCGGGCGCCCGCGGCCACCATTGCCTGAAGCGGATGTTCGAGGCCGGCCTGCTGATCAAGTGGACGGGAGATACCGGCTGCGTGGCGCCGCCGCTGGTCGCCGACGACTCGCACATCGACGAGATCGTCGGCATCGTTCGCGAGGTGGTGGGCTCGCTGTAAGCGGGTGCTAGGAGGGGGACCGGCCCGAGACCTTTTGAACCCGCATGGGTTCACGGTAGTAGATGTGGCGGCCGATCTTGGTCACCCGGGACAGCGCCTTCGACCACGAGGGCTTGACGTAATCGGCGTGGTACCACAACGCGCCGCGGGTGGGATCGGGGGGATCGAAGAACAGCACCGTGTAGGCGATGGATCGCGCGGCGGACCAGGCGGCGTCGTCCTTGGGCGTGTCGTTCTTGCCGTCGCACCACCAGGAGAACTGACAACGGTGGAGTCTGTCTTCACCGCCCTGTCGCACGACCCCGCAGACGCTGTCGGGATACGAGGAGGCGGCGACACGGTTGAGCGTCACCGCGGCAACCGCGAACTGCCCCAGCGTCGGCTCGGAGCGGGACTCCCAGTAGATGTTGAGGGCGAGGCACTCGAATTCCCGATCGAGATCCTTCCCGAGGCGGCTCAGCCAGCGGGCGCCCGGCGGGGGCGAGAGACGGTCCGCTTCGGCCGCCGGCGGGGAGTCGGTCGTCAACGATGCGAGGATTGCCGGCATCGCCGGCGCGGCGGAGGCCTGTAGGGGCGTGATTGCATTTTCGGTTCCGGCGCTTACCACGCCCCAGATCGCTGCGCCAAGTCCAGCATAAACCAACAGAAAACCGGTCGAGCGTTTCATAACTCCTCCTCAGCAAAAAAAGGGCCAACGTTAGGCCCTTCCCTCGATCCAACCGGTTTTTGTTCTTCTTAAGGTAGGATATCTCATAAACTTATCGCGTAAAGATAGCAAAGATTTATAAAATGTCAATAGAATTTGAAAAATACCCCAAATGGGGCATTTGGCGATGCTTGTGAAACCTTTGTTTTCGGGCGATGAAAGCGGGTGCCGACTTGCATATTTCCGTACGAGTACCGAAGGTCGAAATCCCGATCTGTACCGGCGGCCCTTCGCTCAACTCCGCGTACCCACAGGCCCTAGAAAGGTCCCGACCATGCTTCGACATCCCTACCTGTTGTTCGTCGGCGATGCTCGTGACCCGCTGGCCGCCAAGACCGCCGCCGGCGTGCTGCAGTGGCGGCGCGAATGGTGCCTCGGCC
>JAUXFS010000301.1 GCA_030622775.1 Rhodospirillales bacterium
CGACGCCGCCCGCAAGGCATCTGGCGGCGATCGGAGCGATCTGTTCCTGACGCTCCTCAACGCCCACGACGGGCCGGTCTCGTTTACCCTGCCGACTCCGCTGATCAGCGGCCGCTGGCAGACGGTCTTCGATACCGCCCGGCCCGAAATCGACGAACGAACGGTCTCGCACGAAGGCCGCCAGCGGTATCCGCTGCTGCCGAGTTCCTTCGTGCTCCTGCAAGACGTTTAACGCTACAGGATTGGAAACGGCACGCATGAGCGACTCGGGCAACCTGGACTGCCTGGCCGAACTCGCCGGCATCGAACCGGACTACTGGGACATCTGGGGCAACCACCACCCGGTCTCGGACGAATCCAAGCGCCGCCTTCTGGGAGCGTTGGGCATCCGCGCCGAGGACGACGCGGCCGTCCTCGCCAGCATCCGGGAACGGGAGGAGGCCCCCTGGCGGTGCCCGCTGCCGCCGGTCACCGTCGTTCGCGAAGGCGAGCCGGCGGGCTTTTCGGTCTCACTGCCCGCCGAGGCCGCCGACACCACAGTGGCGTGCGAGGTCATCGAGGAAGGTGGCGCCCGCCACGCGTTCTCGTTCAAGCCGGCCGACGCGCCGCTATCGGCGACGCGCGATGTCGACGGTCGGTCGCTGCAACGACGCGCCGTCGCGATACCGGTGCCGCTGCCGCTCGGCTATCACGTCGTCCGCCTCGACGCGGTGAGCGACCAGCCGATGCGACTGATCGTCGCGCCCCGGCGGTGCTTTCTGCCGGAGAGCCTCGCCGACGGCGGCAAACACTGGGGGATCACCGCCCATCTCTATACCCTGCGTTCCGAGCGCAACTGGGGGATCGGCGACCTCACCGATCTCGGGGACCTGGTCGACGTCTGCTCGGACCTGGGGGCGGCGTTGATCGGGCTAAACCCGTTGCACGCGTTGTTCAGCCGCCACCCGGAATTCGCCAGTCCCTACTCTCCAAGCAGCCGGGTGTTCCTCAACACCGTCTACCTGGATGTGGAGGCGATTGCCGACTTCGCCGAATGCGCCGAGGCGCGCGAAACGGTGGCGGCGCTGGCAGAGGATCTCGCCGCGACCCGTGGTTCGGCGGTTGTCAAATATCGCGCGGTCGTCGCCCTCAAGCAGAAGGTGCTGTCGCTGCTCCACGACAGTTTCCGGCAAAACCATCAAAACGACAGCCGGGCCAGGGAGTTCCGACGGTTCTGTCGGCAGGGCGGCGAACGGTTCCGCCGTTTCGCCCTGTTCGAGGCGCTGTCGGAACGATTCGACGGCGCGCCCTGGCAGCAATGGCCCGAGGCCTATCGGCGGCCGGACTCGGCGGAGGTCGCGGCCTTCGCCCGCGACCGACGCGCCCGCGTCGAGTTCTTCGAGTACATGCAATGGCAGGCGGACCTCCAGCTCGCGGGAGCGGCGCGCCGGACGCGGGAACGCGGCCTCGCCATCGGTCTTTACGGCGATCTGGCCATCGGCGCCGCCGCCGACGGCGCCGACGCGTGGAGCGCCCAGGACGTGATCGTCCACCGGGCCTCGGTCGGAGCGCCGCCGGATCCGATCAACATGATGGGCCAGGACTGGGGAACGCCGCCGCTGCATCCGCTCGCCCTCGCCCACATGGCCTACGAGCCGTTCATCGCCATCGTCCGCGCCAACATGCGCCACGCCGGCGCGCTTCGCATCGATCACGCCATGGGCCTCATGCACCTGTTCTGGATTCCGCGCGGCGATTCGCCGGCGACCGGCGGCTATGTGAAGTATCCGTTCGAGGACCTGTTGGGCATCCTCGCCCTGGAGAGCCACCGCAACCGATGCCTGGTCATCGGCGAGGATCTGGGCACGGTGCCGGACGGATTTCGCGAGCGGATGGCGGCGATGAACATCCTGTCCTACAAGGTGCTCTATTTCGAAAAGGACGGCGACCGGTTCAAGCGGCCTCACGAGTATCCGGCGCTGTCGCTCGCCTGCGTCGCCACCCACGACTTGGCGACGCTCACCGGCTTCTGGGACGCGGACGATATCGACCTCAAGGAACGAGTCGGCCTCTATCCGTCGGTCGAGGCCGCGCACGGCGAGCGGGCAAGCCGCGACCATGACCGCCGATTGCTGCTCGACGCCCTCGCCGGCGAGGGGCTGCTTCCCGCGGGCGTCGATCCCGAAACGGCCGACCGCGCGCCGCTGACCCCGGCGTTGGCCGCCGCCGTCCACGGCTACCTCGCCCGCTCTGCGGCCTGCGTGCTGATGGTGCAGATCGACGACCTGATGGGGGAGCCCGAGCAGGTCAACCTGCCGGGTACCGTCGACGAACGGCCGAACTGGCGCCGCCGCCTGTCGATGGCCGCCGACCGGCTGCCCGAAACGCCGGTGATGCGCGCCCTCCACGACGCCCTCGCCGGCCGCAACACCCCTCCCGCCTGAGCGGCTCGCGCGTACTCAGTCGCCGGTGCGCTCGAGCGTGCCCCACAGGCGCTGCTCGACGTGGGCGTTGCGCACCCGCGCGAACGACAGGGCCATCCCCTCCTTGGTCAGGACACGGTCGTAAACCTGAACCACCCAGTCGCCGGCCTCGGAGATGGTCAGCACGTTGATGGTCAGCGTTCGGTCGTCGATCCGCGCCCAGGCGTAGGGCGCCCCGTCGAGGGGATCGTGGGAGGGGTCCATGCCCGCGGTCACGTCCGAGGGCTTGGCGGCATAGACCTTGGGGTTCTCCTCCGAACGCCGGAACTCGAGGGACTGGGTCTTGCGGCGGACGTCGGCGCGCGGCTTGTACAGGGTGGTCTGCCACTCGACCCTGAAACCGCCGTCCTCGGCCGCTGTGATCGCCACCTTGAGTTCGCGCGAGCGCACCTCCTCGCTCGACAACAGGGTGACGCCCTCGTAGCTGCCGAGGAACGGTTTGATCGCGGCGTCCTCCGCCGACGCCGGCGCCGGGCCCCACAGAAACAAGCCCACCAGCAGAACCGTTGAAAGCCCGAAAGCGCGCATACTCTCCCTCCTTCTTCTCGTTTGTCGGCCGGACCGCAACCGCCCCCCGGCAATCGACTAAAGATACATCGCGATATCGACCGGGTCGATTTGTTCGGCGGAAAGAAACCGTTTCGCGTATTCCTCGTAAACACCGGCCTCCAGGAACAAACGGAAAAGGTCCGGATCGATGTGGCCGCCCGCGCTCATCCCCGACATGATCCGCAGGCTCTCGCCCAGCGTCTTCGCCTTCTTGTACGGGCGGTCGGCGGCGGTCAAGGCCTCGAAGATATCGGCGATCGCCATGATCCGCGCGGGGATCGACAGGTCCTCCTTGCTCAGCCTCCGCGGATAGCCGGTTCCGATCATCGTCTCGTGGTGCCCGCCGGCGTACTCGGGCACCCGCGCCAATTGCTTGGGAAACGGCAACTGCTCGAGCATGACGATGGTCCTGACGACGTGCTCGTTGATCTTGAAACGCTCTTCCTCGGTCAGCGTTCCCCGCTCGACGGACAGGTTATGGATCTCGCCCTTGTTGTATTTGTACTCGGGAACCGACACCTTGAACCCGAACGCCTCGTCCAGGGCCGGCGGTTTCTCCAAATCCCAGGTCACCAGATGCTCGGCCTTGTCGTCGATGAGACATTCCGTCGCCGGCAAAGGCCGCGCCGGCGCCGTCGCCCTCAGCCGCTCCTCTTCCTGTGAAAGGCCGATGCGGTCGTCCAGCGTCCGTTTCCATCGGATGGCGCCGATCCGCTTCAGCCGCCGCCGATCCTCGGGAGCCATCGCCTCGCCGCCGACATTGCATTTCGCGATGAAGGCGAAGTCGGCGTCGAGTTGGGCGAGACGACCGTCCCGCTGTCGCCGCAACGTTTCGGGATTTCCGTCCTCCTCCAGGAGCGCCTCGAGGTAGGCGATCTCCACGTCCCGCTTGGCCACCTCGAAGCGGGTGCGGATTTCGTGGATGCGGTTGTGGATGGTCTCCAGCTTGGTCGCCTTGTCGACCAC
>JAUXFS010000127.1 GCA_030622775.1 Rhodospirillales bacterium
AAATCAAAGACTTAGCCGAAAAAATGTATACTTTTGTATACCGTTCATGTTTGGGGTGGAGGGGTTTCGTTTGCATTCAAGGGCTTGAGTGCCACGGATGCGTAACGAGGGTATACAAAACCGCCCCCGAGGTATGCAAAAGGTATACAAAACGAGCCCCGCGACCGGATCGGCGGTTCGGTTTCAACCGCAGACACCGGTGACCGCCGCGGTGATCGGGCTCGATCCCCTGGGGTGCGTGTCTTTTTTTCCGGCCCATGGGCTTGGGGGATCGGGCGGCGGCTTTTATAACGGGCCGGGCGCGGGGCGGCCGCGCAATCGGATAGGGCCCGTCATCGGAAAGGAATAGCCTATGGAAAATCGGTGGTCCGACCGTGACGCCGAGGCGGCGGTCGAGCGCTATGGCAGGGCCGGCGTCAACCGCGATCTGGCGCTTCGCACCTACACCACCCGGCTGCTCGGCGGCGAGCCGCGGCTGGTGATCCACGGCGGCGGCAACACCTCGGTGAAGACGGTGATGGCCGAGTTGACCGGCGAGGACGTCGAGGTGCTCTGCGTCAAGGGCTCCGGCTGGGACATGGCGACGATCGAGCCGCCGGGCCTGCCCGCCGTCCGCCTGGCGCCGCTGCTCAAGCTCGCCCGGCTGAAGGCGCTGAGCGACGAGGACATGGTCAACGCCCAGCGCGGCAACCTGTTGGACTCGACCTCGCCCAACCCGTCGGTGGAGACGCTGCTGCACGCGTTCCTGCCCCACAAGTTCATCGACCACACCCATTCCAACGCGGTGCTGGCGCTGACCGACCAGCCCGACGGCGAAGCGCCGTGCCGCGAGGTCTACGGCGACACCATGGGCTACGTGCCGTACATCATGCCGGGCTTCGCCCTGGCCCGGAAGGCGATGGAGGTCTACCGGGAGAACCCGGAGGTCGACGGGCTGGTGCTGCTCAAGCACGGCATCTTCACCTTCGCCGAGACCGCCGAGGAGGCCTACCGGCGGATGATCGACAAGGTGACCCAGGCCGAGCGGCGGATCGCCGAGGCCGGCCGGACCAGCGTCGCCGGGGTGTCGTTGCCCATGGGCCTCGGCAAGGCGGCGCCGAAATCGTTCGCCCCGATCCAGCTTCCCGGCCGGATCGCGCCGGTGGCCGAGGTGGCGCCGATCCTGCGCGGTCTCGTCGCCGCGGCCGGAAGCGGCGACGACGATGGCGGCGGCGGCGGCGATCCGGTCCGCTGGGTGCTCGATTTCCGCGCCGGTCCCGAGATCCTGGCGTTGGTCAACGGCGCCGAGATCGATCGTTACGGCCAGCAGGGAACCGCCACCCCGGATCACGTGATCCGCACCAAGCCCAAGCCGCTGCTGACGCCGCCGCCGGAAGCGGGAATGCTCGACGCGTTCGCCGCCGGGGTGCGCACCGCGCTGGAAGCCTACAAGGCCGACTACCACGCCTATTTCGCCCGCAACAACCCGCGCCAGGCGGTCGCCAAGACCGAACTCGACCCGCTGCCCCGGATCGTCCTGGCGCCCGGGCTCGGACTGTTCGGCCTCGGCGCTTCGGCCAAGGAGGCGAAAATCGTCGCCGATCTCGCCGAGGCCAACGTCGAGGTGATCACCGACGCCGAAACCCTGGGCGCGTTCAGCGTGATCCCCGAGACCGACATCTTCGACATCGAGTACTGGTCGCTCGAGCAGGCCAAGCTCGGCAAGGGGGGAACCGGGAAGCCGCTCGGCCGCCAGGTGGCGGTGGTCACCGGCGGCGGCTCGGGGATCGGCGCCGCCTGCGTCGCCGCGTTCCGCGCGGAGGGCGCCGAGGTCGCGGTGCTCGACCTCGACGCATCGGCCGCCGAGGCGGTGGCGGCGAAGGCCGGCGGGCTCGGAATCGGCTGCGACGTCACCGACGCCGACGCGGTCGCCCAGGAGTTCGAGCGGATCGTCGAGACCTACGGCGGCGTCGACATCGTCGTCTCCAACGCCGGCGCCGCCTGGCAGGGGCGGATCGGCGAGGTCGCCGACGGCGTGCTCAGGGAGAGCTTCGAGCTCAACTTCTGGGCCCATCAGGCGGTTGCCCGCAACGCCGTCCGGGTGATGCGCGCCCAGGGCACCGGCGGCTGCCTGCTGTTCAACGCCTCCAAGCAGGCGCTCAACCCCGGCCCCGACTTCGGGCCCTACGGCCTGCCCAAGGCGGCGACCCTGGCGTTGATGCGCCAGTACGCCATCGACTACGGCGCCGACGGCATTCGCGCGTCGGCGGTCAACGCCGACCGGATCCGCTCGGGCCTGCTCACCGACGATATGGTGGCGTCCCGGTCGAAGGCGCGCGGCGTCAGCGAGCAGGCATACATGTCCGGCAACCTGCTCGGCGTCGAGGTCACCGCCGCCGACGTCGCCCGCGCCTTCGTCCATCTGGCGCTCGACCGCAAGACAACGGCGGCGGTGGTCACCGTCGACGGCGGCAACATCGCCGCGGCGGTGCGCTGAGCCGAGAGGAACTGAACCGAGCGCTATGGCGGTTGGAAATTTTGCTGCAGGTGCTAAACTAGAAAAGTTAACGTTCCGGCGCCACCGCCGCCGCAATTACGCCAGGGGGAAGTTTCAATGATCCCGAAAAAACAAACCGCCGCGTTGTTCACCGGCTTCCTTTCCGCCTCGATCCTTGCCGCCGCAAGCTGGTCGAGCCCCGCCGGGGCGGCCGAGGAGGTCAGTTTCAAGCTGGACGTGTTCCCGATCCTCGCAAGCCGCTGCGTCTCCTGTCACGGCCCCGGGGGAACGGGCTACAAGGAGAGCGGTCTCGACCTCACCAGCTACGAAGGGCTGATGAAGGGCACCAAGCATGGCCCGATCGTCGTCCCCGGCGATCCGTTGACCAGCAATCTCGACGTCCTCATCGAAGGCCGCGCCCAGGTGCAGATGCCCCACGACCAGAGACCGCTGCTCAAGTGTCAGCAGAACATCATTCGCAACTGGGTCAAGCAGGGCGCCAAGAACAACTGACCCGGGGCCGAAAAAGAAGCCCCGGAGCCGCTTTTCTTGGCGCCCGGGGCTTGCTTTTCTCGCGGCGGTCCGCCGTCCGCTCGTCAGTGCACGTCCGACCAGATCTTGCGCTTGACCGCATACAGCATCGCCGTCAGCACGATCAGGAACAACAGCACCTTGACGCCAAGGCGCTTGCGCTCTTCCAGTTCGGGCTGCGCCGCCCAGGCGAGGAAGGTGACCACGTCGTGGGCTTCCTGGTCGAGGGTTGCCTCGGTGCCGTCGGCGTACTCGACGGCTTCCTCGAACAGCGGCGGCGCCATGGCGATCTGGTGGCCGGGGAAGACTTTGTTGTAATACATCCCCTCCATCATCTCGACGTCCTCGGGCGCCTCCTCCACGTAGCCGATGAGCAGCCCGTAGAGATAGTTGGCCCCGTTCTTTCGCGCCTTGATCATCAGCGAGAGGTCCGGCGGCAGCGCGCCGTTGTTGGACGCCCGCGCCGCCTGCTCGTTGGCGAACGGCGGCACGAAACGGTCGGAGGCCTTTGCCGGCCGCATGAACATCTCGCCCTCGTCGTCGGGACCGTCCTCGACCTCGTACTCCTCGGCGATCGCCTGGATTTCGTCCGGACTAAAGCCGACGTCGCCCAGGTTGCGAAAGGCGATGAGGCTGAGTGAATGGCAACTGGCGCAAACCTCTCGGTAGACCTGGAGGCCCCGTCGCAGCGCCCCGCGTTCAAAGGTGCCGAACATGCCCGAGAAGCTCCAGTCCTGCTCGGGCACCTCCGGAGCCTCGGCGGCGCCAGCGGGGGGGGCGACACCCAAAAACGCGACGGCAGCGACCGCGATCAACAGCTTGTTCATTGGCGTGCTCATTCCGCGGCCTCCTTGACCTTCGTTCCGATGCCTCCGTGCGTTACCGCGGCGCTAATGCTGGTCGGAGGCGTCCTCGTCTTCTCGAACTTGCCGAGCAGCGGGATGATGATCAGGAAGTGGGCGAAATAGTAGAAGGTCGCCGCTTGCCCGATCGGGACCCAGGCTCCCTCCGGCGCATTGCCGCCGACGACGCCGAGGATGATGCAGTCGGCGAAGAAGACCCAGAACAACTGCTTGTAGATCGGCCTGAATTTGGCGCTGCGCACCGGCGAGCGGTCGAGCCACGGCAGAAACAGCAGGATCAGGATCGACGCGAACATCAAAATGACGCCGATCAGCTTCGCCGAGACGAACCAGATGTCGAAGGTGATCGCCCGCAGGATCGCGTAGTACGGCAGGAAGTACCACTCCGGCACGATGTGCGGCGGCGTCTGCATCGGGTTGGCCTTGATGTAGTTGTCCGGCTCGCCGAAGAAGTCGGGGGCGAAGAACACGAAGGCCAGGTAGACGATCATGAACACCCCCAGCCCGAACGTGTCCTTGATCGTGTAGTACGGTGTGAACGGGAGGGTGTCCTGCGGCCCCTTGACATCGATGCCGAGGGGATTGTTGGACTTTTTTACGTGCAGCGCCCAAAGATGCACGAACACCAAAGCGAAGATGATGAACGGCAGCAGGTAGTGCAGCGCGAAGAACCGGTTCAGGGTGGGATTGTCGACCGAGAACCCGCCCCACAGCCAGGTGACGATGGCCTCACCGACCAGCGGGATCGCCGAGAACAGGTTGGTGATCACCGTCGCGCCCCAGAAGCTCATCTGCCCCCACGGCAGCACGTAGCCCATGAACGAGGTCGCCATCATCGCCAGCAGAATGAACACGCCGATGATCCACAGCAGCTCCCGCGGCGCCCGGTACGAGCCGTAGTACATCCCGCGGAAGAAGTGGATGTAGACGACGATGAAGAACATCGATCCGCCGTTCGTGTGCAGGTAGCGCAACAGCCAGCCGTAATTGACGTCGCGCATGATCCGCTCGACGCTCTCGAACGCGTAGTCAACATGCGCCGTGTACTGCATTGCCAGCATGATGCCGGTGGCGATCATGATCACCAGCACGATCCCGGCAAGCGAGCCGAAGTTCCACCAGTAATTCAGGTTCTTCGGTGTCGGGTAATCGACCAGCTCGGCCTGCATCATCGAAAAGACCGGCAGACGGTCGTCGATCCACGCGATCACCGGGTTCTTCCATGTCTTGGCTTCCATGGTTGCGTCCCTCAGCCGATGCTAATGGTTGAATCGTCAACGAATTCGTAGGGCGGCACCGGCAGATTGGCAGGTGCCGGACCCTTGCGGATGCGCCCGGAGGTATCGTAGTGCGAGCCGTGGCAAGGGCAGAACCAGCCGCCGAATTCGCCCCTGGGATCGCTCGGCTTCTGGCCAAGGGGGATGCAGCCGAGGTGGGTGCAGACCCCGACCACCACCAGCCATTCCGGTTTCTCGGCCCGCGCGCTATCGGGCTCCGGGTCCGGCAGGTCCTCCATCGGCACCGATTCCGCGGCCTCGATCACAGCGGCGGTGCGGTGGTCGATGAACACCGGCTTCCCTCGCCAGACGACGGTGATCCTCTGTCCATCCTCGATCGCGGAGATATCGACGCCGGTCGTCGCCAACGCCAGCGTGTCGGCCGCCGGGTTCATGCTGTCGATGAACGGCCAGACGGCCAGCGCCGTGCCGATCACGCCGACGGTGCTCGTCGCAATCAACAGAAAGTCGCGCCGGGTCTCCCCTTCGCCCGAATGCTCAGGAGAAGTCGATACCGTGTTTGCCATGGAAAGTCCTCTTCTTGGTCCTGGCGAGCGCGCCGACCGGCCGCTGCGAATTGTCCCGTTCCCACGTTTTTTTAACGATGCGGTATGACGCACCGCACAATAACCGCTTCACCAGCCCGAAATCAACGCTCTAAACGGAGCAACCGCAGAACCCGCCGTTCGCCGTATTGTTGGTCGGCGACGATATCCCGCAACATGGCCCCCCGTCATGGAACGAATTCAGGCGAGGGATATAATGGAAAAGCGGTATCTTGGAAAGGCTCTGGAAGGTGGCTTGCGGCCGCGCACCGGGGATCAGCCCAATGGACGGTTTACCGTGGAACCTGGATCGCGATGCGCCTCGCCTTGTTCGAACCCGACATCCCGCAGAACACGGGGACGATGATGCGGATGGCCGCCTGCCTCGGCGTCGCGGTCGACCTGATCGAGCCCTGTGGTTTTCTCGTCGACGACCGCCGCCTGCGGCGCGCAGGCATGGACTATCTCGC
>JAUXFS010000259.1 GCA_030622775.1 Rhodospirillales bacterium
GATTTCGGAACCCGTTGCACGCTTTCGCCTCATATCAATGCACGTTGGTATCAGAGCCCGACCGGAAATCGTGTGAGCGGGTGATCCGGGATCGCTTTCGGACACGATCGGGTTTTGTGCGATCGCGTTGACGGCCGTCGAGACGTTCTGGCTTTCGAGACGTTCTGGCGAGACGTCCTGGCGAGACGTCCTGGATTGTTGTCGCGCGGAGAGAGAGTCTCGAACCATCCGGGGTTTTTGGCGGCACGAAGAACCGGAGGTCGATGTTCGTCGGCCCGCGTCCGGCGGCGTATCGTTCCCTTGCAATTTGTGCTTCAACGAATGGTCCATGGTCGATCGAAGCGGGAGGCAACTACGGTGTCACGACACATTCACCGAATGCCCTTTGGAGCGGAACCAGGCCCGAACGGCGTTCGGTTCCGTTTGTGGGCGCCCGACGCACGGTCCGTCTCCCTTGAAGTTGAACGCTCGGGCGCTCGAAGAGAAATTCCGCTGCAGCGAGACCGCGACGGCTGGTGCGAAGCGTTGGTGGCCGACGCCGGTCCCGGAACGCGTTATCGCTATCGCATCGACGGCGATCTGCGGGTTCCCGATCCGGCGTCTCGCTACCAGCCGGACGATGTCCATGGCGCGAGCGAGGTCGTCGATCCGGCAGAATACCGCTGGAAGAGCACGAACTGGCGCGGTCGGCCCTGGGAAGAGGTCGTCCTCTACGAGCTTCACGTCGGCACCTTCTCGCCCGCGGGAACGTTCGACGGCGTAGCGGAGCGTCTGGACCATCTCGTCGAGTTGGGGATCACCGCGATCGAACTCATGCCGGTCGCCGATTTCCCGGGCCGACGGAATTGGGGTTACGACGGCGTGGACCTGTTCGCGCCGGATGCGAGCTACGGACGGCCCGAGGACCTCAAGGCGCTGATCGATGCCGCCCATGGACGCGGCCTGATGGTTTTTCTGGATGTGGTCTACAACCACTTCGGGCCCGAGGGAAACTATCTCCATGCCTACGCCAAGCGGTTCTTCAATCCGGACCGCCACACGCCCTGGGGGGCGGCGATCAATTTCGACGGCCCCGACAGCTCGGCCGTCCGCGAGTTCTTCATTCACAACGCGCTTTTCTGGATCGAGGAATATCGGATAGACGGTTTGCGGCTGGACGCCGTTCACGCGATCGAAGACGATTCCGACCCGGATATTCTCGTCGAATTGGCTGAGAGAGTTCGCCTGCAGGTCGGCGCCGACCGCCATGTCCACCTGGTGCTCGAGAATGACAGCAACCAGGCGAAATATCTCGGTCCCGTCGAGGACACCTCGCGCCACGTCTACGACGCCCAGTGGAACGACGACATCCATCACGCCTATCATGTTCTGCTGACCGGAGAGCGTCACGGGTACTATCTCGACTATGCCGACGAGCCGGGCCGGCTGCTCGCCCGTTGTCTCGCCGAGGGATTCGCCTATCAGGGCGAGCCGTCCCAATTCCACGACGGTGAAACGCGCGGAGGCCCCAGCGCCCACCTGCCCGCGACCGCTTTCGTCGATTTTATCCAGAACCACGATCAGATCGGCAATCGTGCCTTCGGCGAGAGAATCTCGGCGATTGCTCCGCCCGAAGCGGTGTCGGCGGCGACCGCCGTCCTGTTGCTCGCCCCGTCGCCGCCGTTGCTGTTCATGGGCGAAGAATGGGGCGCGTCGCAGCCGTTTCTGTTCTTCTGTGACTTTGGCGCCGAGTTGAGCGATGCCGTCCGGGAGGGGCGTCGTCGGGAATTTGCCGCGTTCCCCGAATTCCGCGACCCGGCGGCCCGATCGCGTATTCCCGATCCAAATGCCGAGGACACGTTCGCGCGAAGCAAGCTGGACTGGACCCTGGCGGAAACCGCCCCACACCGCGATTTCCTGGCCTATCACCGGGAACTGCTTGCCCTGAGAAGGCTGGAGATCGTGCCGCGGCTGAGCGGAATGGAGGGCAACGCGGGCTCGGTGATCTGGCGGACGGAACCCGCGTTCGCGGTCGAATGGCGGATGGGGGATGGCTCCACGCTTTGCCTGGTTGCCAACCTGGCGTCGACACCGGCGCCGGCGCCATCGAAGCGGCCGGGCGGCCGGCTGATCCATGCGACACGCGGCTCTTGCGCCTCGGATCCGGCGGCGCCCCTGGCGCCGTGGACAGCCGCCTGGTTTCTCGACGAAACGGGGGGAGGGTAGACCGTGAGGAAGTCCGACCTTTCGGGCGCGCCCCTGTCGACGTACCGTTTGCAGTTTCGAGGCGAATTCACCTTCGCCGACGCCCGCACGCTGGTGCCGTATCTGGCGGAACTCGGGGTCAGTCACGTTTACGCGTCCCCGTATTTCAAGGCGCGCGCCGGCAGCTCCCACGGTTACGACATCATCGACCACAACGCGCTCAATCCGGAAGTCGGCGATACGCAGGGCTTTCTCGATTTCTGCGCGGCGCTCGAGCACCACGGAATGGGGCAGATCGTCGATTTCGTGCCCAACCACGTGGGCATTGGGCAGGACGACAACGCCTGGTGGCTCGACGTTCTCGAATGGGGGATCGAGTCGCCCTACGCCGAATATTTCGATATTGACTGGCATTCCGCGAAAGTGGAACTGCGCGACAAGGTCCTGGTTCCCTTTCTCGGAGATCACTACGGCAGGATCCTGGAAGCCGGGGAGCTCAAGCTCACTTTTGATCGTGAGAACGGCGCCTTCAACGTCTGGTACTACGAGCATTGTTTTCCGGTCACCCCGGGCCAGTACGCCCGCATTCTCGCCTTGGCGCTGGCCGGCTTGGGGGGCGACCGGGAATCGGAAGAGGATTCGCTCGTCGAGCTAGAGCTTCTGCTCGCGGGGTTCCGCGATCTGAGAAAACAGGCCCGCTCCGCCCGGCAGCGATCGACCCGGCGCGCCAAGGCGGAACGCCTCAAGCAACAACTGTCTGACCTCGCCACCCATAGCTCGTGGGTTTCACGGGGCATCGACACGGCCCTGGCCAAGATCAATGGCGAGGTCGGCGACCCCGCGAGTTTCGAGGAACTTCATCGGTTGCTCGAGGGACAGCCGTACCGGTTGGCCTACTGGCGCGTCGCCGCCGAGGAGATCAACTATCGGCGGTTCTTTCAGATCAACGATCTCGCCGGCATCCGCGTTGAAGTGCCCTCTGTTTTCGACGCCGTGCATCGGTTGGTGTTGAAACTGATCGCCGACGGGCACGTGCATGGGCTGCGTATCGATCATGTCGACGGGCTTTTCGATCCGCGACAGTACCTTCATCGCCTGCAGACCAAGATCCGCGAAGCCCGGGAAAAAACAACGGCCGCTACGGCTCCGGATGTTCCCCTGAACGACTTCTACGTCGTCGTCGAAAAGATCCTGGCGCCCCATGAAAGGCTTCGTGACGATTGGCCGATCGCCGGTACGACCGGGTATGATTTTCTCAGCCGGTTGAACGGGTTGTTCGTCGATCCGGCTGGCGAAGGTTCTCTCGGCAGGACATACGAAAGATTCATCGGTGAAAAGGCTTCCTTCGCCGAATCGGTCTATCAAGGCAAGAAGCAGGCGATGGATTTCGAACTGGCGAGCGAACTTCGGGTGCTTGCCAACGAGTTCAACCGGTTGACCGAGTCGAGTTGGCTTACCCGGGACTACACCCTTGTCGGCCTGCGGCAAGCGCTGCGGGAGGTGGTGGCCTGTTTCCCCGTCTACCGAACCTACATAGATCGCCGCGGAGCCACCTCCGACGACTGCCGCGACATCGACTGGGCGATCAGGCAAGCGCGCAAGCGCAGTCTTCGGGTCGACAAAACCGTGTTCGACTTCATCTCCGGCGTGCTCACCACCGAACTGGCGGCGGGTCGCCGCAGGCTCTTCAACCGTCGCGAGATCCGACGGCTGGCGATGAAATTTCAACAGTATTCCAGCCCGGTGATGGCCAAGGGGGCCGAGGATACGGCGTTCTATCGCTACAATCGCCTGGTTTCCCTGAACGAAGTCGGCGGCGAACCGTCGCATTTTGGAACGACGGTATCCGCCTTCCACCGACAGAATCAGGATTCCGCGCGCCGCTGGCCGACAGGCATGCTGTCGACGGCGACCCACGACGCCAAGCGGGGAGAGGATGCGCGGGCCCGGATCAATGTCCTCTCGGAGATACCGGCGGAATGGGGGCGCCGCGTGCGGCGCTGGGCGACGCTCAACCGCCGCCGTAAATCCGCCGTGAACGGCGCTTTGATCCCCACGGCAAATGACGAGTACCTTTTTTACCAGACCTTGGTGGGGGCCTGGCCGGTTGAGTTCCACCGAGCGGT
This sequence comes from Rhodospirillales bacterium, assembly GCA_030622775.1. Lineage (GTDB taxonomy): Bacteria > Pseudomonadota > Alphaproteobacteria > Rhodospirillales > Defluviicoccaceae > JAUXFS01. The sequence continues at coordinate 4,311 of JAUXFS010000259.1, forward strand.
CGAAC
>JAUXFS010000340.1 GCA_030622775.1 Rhodospirillales bacterium
GCCGTCACCGGCGGCCGCCTGTGGGGGCGCCGAGGCGGTCATCCTCATGCTTCCCGCTACCCCGGCGGTGGAGGGGGTGGGGCGGGGCGGCAACGGCGTCGTCTCCGGGCTCGATGCGGGCTCGCTGGTGATCGACATGGGGACCACCAAGGTCACCTCCACCCGCCGTTTCGCCAAGGCGGTGACCGAGGCCGGCGGCGACTATCTCGACGCTCCGGTCTCCGGCGGCACCATCGGCGCCGAGAGCGGCGAGCTGATCATCATGGCCGGCGGCGGCGAGGCGGCGATGGCCCGCGCGATGCCGATCTTCGAGGTGCTGGGAAAACGCACCACCCATGTCGGCGGGGTCGGCGCCGGCCAGGTCGCCAAGGCCGCCAATCAGGTCATCGTCGGCCTCAACATCGGCGCCGTCGCCGAGGCGCTGACCCTAGCCAGGAACGCCGGCGTCGATCCGGCCAAGGTCCGCGAGGCGCTCGGGGGCGGGTTCGCCGATTCGCGTATCCTCGAGGTTCACGGCCAGCGCATGGTCGACGGCGACTTCCGCCCGGGCGGCAAGTGCGTGACCCAGCGCAAGGACCTGTTCCAGGCGCTGGAGCTGGCCGGGGAGCTGGGTTTCGAGCTGCCGGCGACGCGGCTGTGCATGGGCCTCTACGACAAGGCGATCAGCGAGGGCCACGGCGAGCTCGATCACTCGGCGCTGATCAAGATCCTGGAGAAGTAGCCGGGTTCCAATCACCATTTGCCGGGGCCCGTCGGGTGCAGAACGTCCTTTCCGTCATCCTGCCGTTCTTCGCGCTGGTGCTGACCGGCTATGGCGCCGGGCGCTGGCGAGTCCTCGACGACGCCGGGATCAACGGCGTCAACCGCTTCGTGTTCTATTTCGCGCTTCCCTGTCTGCTGTTCGTCAAGATGGCGGCGACGCCGGTCTCGGTCGTCTTCAACGGCGCCTTCCTCGCCGCCTACGTGACCGGCGGCCTGGTCCTGTTCGGCGCCGCCGCGGTCATCGGCAAGCTGGCGTTTCGGGGCAACCTCGCCGAGGGCGGACTGCTCGGGCTCGCGGCCTGTTACGGCAACATCGGCTACATGGGTATCCCGTTGCTGGTCGCGGCGATGGGCGATTCCGTCGCGGCGCCGCTGGCGCTGATCCTGACCGTCGATCTGGTGCTGTTCGTGCCGCTCGGCATGCTGGTCATCGAGATCGGCAAGGGCGAAGGGGAAAGCGTGCGCCACGTGATCCGCGCCGCCGGCCGGGTTCTGCTCACCAATCCCCTGGTCATCGCCATCGTCGCCGGCATCGCGGCGTCGGCGGCGGGGGTGACGCTGCCCGGCCCGGTCGCCGCGTTCACCGGACTCCTGGGAAGCGCCGCCGGGCCGTGTGCGATGTTCGGCCTCGGCGCCGCCCTCGCCGGCCGGCCGATCACCGGCGGCCTCGGCATGGTGGCGTACATGACCATCGCCAAGCTGGTCGTCCATCCGATCGTCATCGCCGGGGCGATGGCCGTCTTCGGGATTGCCGCGCCGTGGTCGACGGCGGCGGTGCTCGCCGCCGGCATGCCCATCGCCGCGACGCTGTTCGTCATCGGCCGGCAATACGACGTCTATCCCGAGCGCGCCTCGACCGCGGTGCTGGTCTCGACGGTGCTTTCGGTGTTGACCCTGACCGCCCTGTTGCTGCTGTTCGTTGGCGGCACACCCACTTGACCGGAAAACGCCCATGAAGCTGTTGCGCTACGGCGAACCCGGCGCGGAAACGCCCGGCCTCCTCGACGGGAACGGTTGCATCCGCAGCCTCGCCGACCATGTCGCCGACATCGACGGGACCGCGTTGGCCCCGGGTCACCTGGATGCGCTGCGGCGGATCGATCCCGGCTCGTTGCCGCCGGTTGCCGGGACGCCGCGGCTCGGCGTGCCGGTGGCCGGGGTCGGCAAGATCATCGAGGTCGGTCTCAACTACACCGACCAGGCGGCGGAGGTGGGCAAGACGTTGCCCGATGAGCCGATCCTGTTCGCCAAGGCGGTGACCGCGTTGAACGGCCCCAACGATCCGGTGGTGCTGCCCGAGGGCGCGCGCAAGGCCGACTGGGAGGTCAAGCTCGCCGTGGTCATCGGCCGGACGGCGCGGTCGGTGGGCGAGGGCGACGCGCTGGACCACGTCGCCGGCTACACGGTGATCAACGACCTCGCCGAGCGGGAGTGGCAGTTCGAGCGCGGCGGCCAGTGGATCAAGGGCAAGAGCTTCGACACCTTCGCCCCGCTCGGCCCGTGGCTGGTCACCCGCGACGAGGTGCCCGACCCGCAAGACCTACGCTTGTGGCTGAAGGTCAACGGGGTGACGCGGCAGGACAGCCACACCTCGCGGATGAACTTCGGCGTCGCCGCGGCGATCGCCTACATCAGTCGCTGCATGACCTTGCTGCCGGGCGACGTGGTCACCACCGGAACGCCGGCCGGGATCGGCAACGCCGCCAAGCCGCCGGTGTTTCTGAAGCCGGGCGACGTCATCGAGCTGGGTGTCGAGGGTTTGGGCGGGCAGCGCCAGGAAGTGCGCGCCTGGGAAGACCGTGGCATATGATCGCTCTGCCGGTACCGCTTGCAGTTGTGGCCCTAACCGGCCTGATCCTGGTCCTCGAGGGTCTGGGCGGCGCGCTCGTGCGCCGACATTCCGTTCGCGCCGTCTCTGGCATTCTGGCGGAGCGTCCGGACGAAATCGTAGGTTGCCATTGCCCCGACGACCACAATGATCACCCAAAGGTTGACCTTGGCGATGTAGACGGCGAGGAATCCGAGGAAGCTCAGAAACATCAACAGCGAGATCGTGGCGAGAATTCGGTCAGCCATCGGATCGTCCGACTCCTTTCAGTACTTCCCCAACGCGGCTTTTCCGAACCACTGTAGCGCCGCGCCCGTTTTCCCGCAACGCGCGCCTCCGCCGTCGCCACATATGTCTGATCCAGATCACTAGTCCTCGACGCGCTCGGCGAGCCAGCGCGCCGTGCGCAGCAGCCGGGCGTCGTCGCCGCGCGGTCCGGCCAGTTGGGCGCCGAACGGCATGCCGCTCTCGGAGCGGAACAGCGGCAGGGTAATCGCCGGCACGCCGAGATAGGTCCACAGCGTGCAGAAGATTGGATTGCCGGTGGAGGCGAGACTGGCCGGCGCCGGGCCGATGGTCGCCGGGGCGAGAAGGGCGTCGTTCCATTCGAAGGCCTCGCCGAGCATGCGGTCGAGAACGGGCCTCCAGTCGATCGCCCTGTTGTAGTCGACGGCGAGGTACTTCCGCCCGCGCTCGATAATTTCCCTGAGGACGGCGCTGAGGGTGTCGGCTCCACGGGCATATTCGCCGGCGAAGCTCTTGGCGATATCGCTTTCCATGATCACCCGGTGCCAATCCACGACCTTGTCGAAGGGATCGGCGAGCGCGACCTCCTCCACGTCGTCGCCCAAGGTTTCGACCAACTCGGCGAACGCCTGCTTGGTGGTCTCCTCGGCCTGATCCCAGACCGGCGTTCTGGCGAACCCGATATGCGGGGTCACCGGCGGCGCCTCCCCGGCGATCCGCATCAGTTCGGCGCGGGCGCGGGGGCGGGTGGCCGGGTCGCGCTCGTCGAACGCCATCAGCGGTTCGGCGACGAGCGCCAGGTCCTCGATCGACCGGGCGAAGAATCCGATTTGATCCAGCGGCTCCGACTGGCTCAGCACCCCATGGCGGGGGACGAGACCGTACGATGGTTTGTATCCGTAAACCCCGC
>JAUXFS010000425.1 GCA_030622775.1 Rhodospirillales bacterium
GCGATGGCGTCGGTCAACTGGGCCTGAACGATCAAATCGTAGATGGCCGGAGCCGACAGGGTGCCGAGCACGATGTAGGCGGCGGTCACCGGCAGTCCCATGCCGAGCACCAGCGAGGCAAGGGCGACGAGGACGATGGTCACGATCAGGCTGCCGTGGGCCCAGTCGTTGACCATCAGCGAGAAGGTGTTGCCAATCCCGGTGGTGCCGATGACGTTGACGATCAGCCCGACGGCGATCAGCAGCACCGCGGTGCTGATCATGTTGCGGGCGCCGAGGGCCAGCGCTTCGATGATCGCCCGAGGTCCCATCCGGTACGGCGACAGCCACGAGGCGGCGACCACCGCGAGGATGCTGATGCCGGCGGCGTAGGTGGGGGTGAAGCCGTAGATCAACAGCCCGATAAGGACGGCGATCGGAACCAGCGAATGTCCGCCCTCGCGCAGGATCTGGCCGAGCCTGGGTTGGTCGTCCTGTTCCAGGCCGACGATCCCGAGGCGCTTGGCCTCGATGCGCACCCAGAACGCCACCGAGAGGAAGTACATGGCCGCCGGCAGCGCCGCCACGGCGATGATGTCGAGGTAGGGGATCTGGGTGTAGCTGGACATGATGAACGCGCCGGCGCCCATGATCGGCGGCATCAACTGGCCGCCGGTCGACGCCGACGCCTCGACGCCGGCGGCGAAGCGGGCGTCGAACCCGGCCCGCTTCATCAGCGGGATGGTGATGACCCCGGTCGACACCGTGTTGGCCACCGCCGAGCCGGAGATCGAGCCCATCAGTCCCGAGCCCAGCACCGCCACCAGTCCCGGTCCGCCGACGAACCGGCCGGCCACGCAACGGGCGAGGTTGATAATGAACTCGCCCGCCCCCGAGCGGACCAGGAAGGCGCCAAACAGGATGAACATGAACACGTAAGTCGATGAAATTCTTGCGATTGTCCCGAACATGCCGTCGGTGCCGAAGAAGTTGCGGAACAGCACCGTCTCCAGGGTCAGTCCGGGAAAGTGAAAGACGCCGTCGACGTAGCGTCCCCACCACGCCACGTAGGTGAGCGAAACCACGATAAGGGCGGGAATGATCCAGCCGGTGGTGCGGCGGGTGAATTCGATGGCGAGCAGGATGGCGACGATCGCGACCACCCAGTCGGTCGGCAGGAAACGCACGCCGCGGTCGAACAGCGCCTGCTCGTTGTAGATGAGGTAGGCGACGCATGCCGGCGCCAGCATCGCGATGACGATATCGACGGCCAGCAACGACTTCTGGACCCGACGGTTGTTACTGCGGGCAAACGGAAAGATCAGCGCGCAGAGGAAGCCGAAGGCTCCGAAGTGGATCGCCGATGTCCAGAATTCCGACACGGTGCCGAGGGTGTTGAAGTAGACGGTGACGATGGAGATCGCCACCCCCGCCCAGAAAACCACGCGCCCGGCGGCCGAATTCTCGTCGCGCACGGTCGCTTCGGTTTCGCCGAGCTCCTTGTCGAACCCTTCTCCGTTTTCGCTCAGAGACCCCTCCTTTGGTGGTGATCGCGGGTTGCACCCGGTGCGTGGCGGGGCCCGATCGGCCGCCGCCGCGCACCGGGCGATGCGACCCTATTTTGCGATCAGGCCGGCCGGAATGGTGAGGCCCTGCTCCTGGTAGTACTTGGCGGCGCCGGGGTGCAGCGGGAAGGGCAGGCCGTTGATCGCCTTTTGCAGCGCCATCGCCTTGGTCGCCTTGTGGATCGCCTGGAGAAAGCCGAGGTTCTCGTAGATCGTCTTGGTGATCTGGTAGACGGCGTCCTCGTCCACGTCGTCGCGGACGGCGAGGAAGTTCGGCTGGGCGATGGTCTTGATGTCCTGCGACTGGCCCGGATAGGTGCCGGCCGGGATGACGGAACGGGTCCACAGCTCGATGCCGGCGGCCTTGTTGGCTCCGGCCATCTCCTCGTCGGTGAAATCGAGCACCCGCATCTTGTCGCCGAGGGCGGCGGCGGCGCGGGTGATGGCGGCGACCGGCGCCCCGGCGGGGGCGTTCATGCCGGCGATGGTGCCGTTCTGAAGGGCGTCGGCACTGGGGTTGTAGCCCATGAAGACGACATCGAAGGTGGCATCGGCGTCGATGCCGACGCCGGCGAGGATGGTGCGTCCGGAACCCTCGGTGCCCGAGTTGCGCTTGCCAATCGAGAACTTCTTACCTTTGAGCTTGGCTAGGTCGGCGGCGGTGCCGGTCTCCACATACTCGCTGTTGATTGCGAAATGCTCGACGTTCTGCCACAGCATGGTCACCGAGCGAAAGTTCTTCTGCGGGCCGTCGGCGGCCACCTTGCCGGTGCCGGTCCACGCCCACGCCCCGTACAGGCCCTGGAGAATGGCGAACTGGGTCTGGTTCTCGCGCAACAGCTTGACGTTCTCGCCGGAGCCGGCGGAGGTGATCGCCGACATCGAGATCTTTTGCTTCGGCTGCAGCTTGACCTTGGTCAGCGTCGCCAACGCCACCCCGACCGGATAGTAGGTGCCGCCGGTGGTGGCGGTGGCCAGGAGGTAGGAGCGCTCCTCGGCCGCCTCGGCGGCCCCGCCGGCCGTCGCGGCGATCAGCGCCGCCGCCGTTGCCATCATCAACGAACGTCTCGTCAGCTTGCTGGACATCAAAATCTCTCCCTTGGGTTCTCTTTTGCAGTCTTCGGTTGACCGGCGTTGAAGTATCCGGCTCGGCTCCGCGGCCACCCGGCCGCCAGGGGGCGGCCTCAGCTTAGGGGGCCGGTCGTCCGCGGGCAACATCGGTTGACAAGCGGCCGCAGAAAATCGGGCGCGCCGGCCCGACGGAGGCGTCAACACAACCAAATATGACATTCATTTCAGGGAATTACAGGTTTAGGTCGCTAGGGTTGACCGGAGGAACCTGATAAGATCGATCCAACGAAACGGAATGTTCGTCCCGAATGGCAAGGGGTGGCTGACGGCCCGTCCCCGCCCCAGTGGCGGGGGCGGGCTTCGCCTCGGTCGAAGGGATCGTCCAAGAGCCTCGCCGCGGCTCCAGGGTTGCCCAGAAAATGGGCGGCAACCGAGTCATGATCAAACAATGTGCGGAAAATGATTTCGGCTGCACCGTTTGGCGCTCGCTTCGGAAATCAACCTAGGACTCCAACATCCTGCAA
>JAUXFS010000192.1 GCA_030622775.1 Rhodospirillales bacterium
GAGCACCAACGCGTCGCCTCCGGCGACGACGGTGTCGACGACCTCAGCCTGTTGGCCGCGAAACGAGGCGAAGCCGGACACGTTGGGCAGGATGTCTATGGGCAGGGGTGACATGAGGATCCTTGTTGCACCACTGGCGCAACGCTGGCAAGTGGGCGCTGCATGTCCTTCATTCGCGCTCCTAACCGCGCGCCATCCTAGTGCAACCACGGTGTCATTCTAATTGTCAACAGGCCCTAGCATTCGCCGGCGACGCCACTATACTCCCGGCGGCGTTAAAGGGGAGGCAACGGGAGTACCCAATGGACGTTATCAATACCGACATCGCCATCGTTGGCGCCGGCGGCGCCGGTTTGCGCGCCGCCATTGAGATTGCCGAGGCGGATCCAAAGCTGAACGTCGTCCTCATCTCGAAGGTGTATCCGATGCGAAGCCACACCTGCGCCGCGGAGGGCGGTGCAGCGGGTGTGATCAAAGCCAACGACAGCCTCGACTACCACTTCAACGACACGGTGGGGGGCGGCGATTGGCTGACCGATCAGGACGCGGTCGAACTGTTCGTCAACGAAATCCCAAGAGAGTTGACCCGGATGGAGCACTGGGGATGCCCCTGGAGCCGCGAAGATGCCGGCACCGTCGCGGTGCGCCCGTTTGGCGGCATGAAGGTCATGCGCACGTGGTTTGCCGCCGACAAGACCGGGTTCCACATGTTGCATACATTGTTCCAGACAACCCTCAAGTACCCATCGATCAAGAGGCTGGACGAGCACTATGCCACCGACCTGATTGTCGACGGGGGGCGCGTGCAGGGTGCCGTCTGCCTCGAGATGTCCACCGGCAAGCTGAAGCTGGTCAAAGCCAAGGCGGTGATCATCGCATCGGGCGGTGCCGGGCGGATCTTTCCGTTCACCACCAACGGCGCGATCAAGACCGGTGACGGCATGGCGATGGCGTACCGGGCCGGGGCGGCACTCAAGGATATGGAGTTCGTCCAGTACCATCCGACCGGGCTTCCCGGGAGCGGCATCCTCCTCACCGAGGGGTGCCGCGGCGAGGGCGGCTATCTTCTGAACAAGGATGGCTACCGCTACCTGCAGGACTACGATCTGGGTCCAGCAACTCCGGAGCCGGTGCTCAAGTCAATGGAACTCGGCCCGCGTGACCGGTTGAGCCAGGCTTTCTGGCATGAACAGAAAAAAGGACGGACAGCCGCGTCCAAATGGGGCGACGTAGTCTACCTGGACATGCGCCATCTCGGCGAGAAGTTAATCAACGAGCGGCTGCCGTTGGTTCGTGATCTAGCTTGCAGCTACGTCGGAACCGATCCCGTCACCGACTTGGTTCCGGTGCGCCCGGTCGTTCACTACATGATGGGCGGCATCCACACCGACATCGACGCAGCGACCACCATTGACGGTCTGTATGCCGCCGGCGAATGCGCCTGCGTCTCCATAAACGGCGCCAACCGCCTCGGTTCCAACTCTCTGGGTGAACTCCTGGTATTCGGCGCCCGGGCCGGACGACATGCGGTCGAGCATATCCGCACGACGAAACCAGCGGCGGACAAGCTGGTCGAGAAGCAGGCATCGGACGCGGAACAGCGGATAAAATTATTGTTCGAGCGAAAGGGCAAGGAACGGGTCTCGGTCCTGCGCAACGAACTGACCCACAGCTTGGAGGACGGCTGCGGCATCTATCGCAGCGGAGACCTGATCCAGGCGACCTGCGACAAGGTCAGCGAAGTTCGTGACCGCTACAAGGACGTCATGCTCGAGGACAAGAGCAGCGTCTTCAATACCGACCTGTTCCAGGTGCTGGAACTGGGGGCGATGATCGAGTGCGCCCAGACGGTGGCCGTTTCCGCGCTCGAGCGAAAGGAATCGCGCGGTGCCCACCAACGCCTCGACCACGTCGAGCGTGACGACGTCAATTACCTCAAGCACACGATGGCGTTTTACAACCCCAACGGGGATCCACGGATCGACTACTTGGATGTCGTCATCACCAAATCGCAGCCGGCCGCACGGGTCTACGGCGCTGCCGCGGGAGGGCAACACATCTGATGAGCACGCGCACCATTACCATAGAGGTCTTGCGCTACCGACCGGAGCAGGACCAGGAACCGTTCTTTCAGAGCTACACCGTTCCCTGTGACGAAGATTGGGTCGTGCTCGATGCGCTCAATTACATCAAGGACGAGCTCGACCGGACGCTGAGCTATCGCTGGTCGTGCCACATGTTCGTCTGCGGCAGTTGCGGCATCGTCGTCGACGGCGAGCCGAAACTTGGCTGCAAGGCCTTTGTGAAGGACTACGGCGACAAGATCCGCGTCGAACCGTTGGGCAACTTCCCGATCGAACGCGATCTGGTCGTCGTCATCGACGACTTCATCGAAAAGTTGGAGAGCGTCAATCCGTACCTCATCCCGAAAGAGGAGAAGTCGATCGACGACGGCGAATACCTGCAGACGCCCGCGCAGCTCAAGGCGTTCAAGCAGTATTCGATGTGCATCAACTGTTTGCTCTGCTATTCGGCGTGCCCGCAGTACGGCCTCGATCCGAGCTTCGTCGGGCCGGCGGCGCTGGCCCTCGCCCATCGCTACAACATGGATTCCCGCGACGTCGGGCGAAAAGCCCGCGAGGACGTTGTGGCCAGCCATGAGGGGATCTGGGAATGCAGCTTCGTCGGCGCCTGTTCGCAGGTGTGCCCGAAGGACGTTGATCCTGCGGGGGCCATCCAACAAACGAAGATCACCAGCGCCATCGACTATGTCACGTCGTTTCTGCCGGGAGGCAACCGATGAGTCGCAAACCATACGTTCGCCAGATGTCGAAGACATCATGGTTCCTCACCCACAGTCGCTATAAGCACTACATCCTGCATGAGGTGACGTGCATCTTCATCGCGATATACGCGGTGATCCTCATCTTCGGGCTTTTCCGGCTCGGCCAGGGCCCTGAGGCATGGCAAGGATGGCTGGACGGGCTTCGCAGCCCGCTCGGCGTCATCTTTCAGATCCTGGCGTTCGGTTTCGCGATGATCCATACGTGGTCGTGGTTCAAAGTCGTGCCACAGGCGATGAGGATCCAGCGCGGCGAGAGCTTCGTACCCGGTAACCTGATCATCGGCGCCCACTACGGCGTCCTGGCGATCATCTCCCTTTTCGTGTTGATCTTGGCGGGAGTAGCGTGAGCAATGGCACGTTCGAGTAAGGCAATTCCCTGGCTTCTGTTCGCGGGCGGCGGAACGGTAACGGCGTTCATTTTACCTGTCATGATCTTGATTACCGGACTGTTTGCGTTGTTCGGTGTGTTTTCCGGTGCGTTGTCCTACGAGACGATGCAGGCGTTCGTCGGAAACTGGCTGATCAAAATCATCCTGTTCGGAATACTGTTCCTGACATTGTGGCACGCCGCCCATCGGCTGCGGGTGGTCGCTCACGATTTCGGCATTCGTGCCGACACCGGTGTCGCCATCGTCGTCTATGGACTGGCGGCGGTCGGCACGGTCGCGACGGTCATTGCGCTGTTGAGCGTTTGACGGCGGCCTGTGATCAAGACTGGGCAAGGGCGGGGCAGCACCCTCTGTTTCTCATAGTGCAACCCCGGCGATAGCCTTGCGGGCTCGGCTCACTCGGTTCGGTAGAGGAGGTGATAGCCGAAAGGGGTCTCGACAATCCCGCTGACCTCGCCGATATCAAGGCCGAAGGCGGATTCGTCGAACGCCGGAACCATCTGCCCCCGGCCAAACGTGCCAAGCCGGCCGCCTTGCTGGCCCGACGGGCAGTCAGAAGACTTGGCTGCGAGATCGGCAAAATCTCCGCCTGCATCGAGTTCGTCCTTGAGGCTCTGGATCTTGGTCAGAGCCTCGTCCCTTGAGCGGGTTGCCGTCGAGCGCATAGATCCTTCGTACATCAGCAGGATGTGAGACGCGCCTATCTTGTCCGTCATGATCCTCTCCTCCTCTCAAGTTCCGTTAGGGAGGCCATTCGTAGGGTCGGTTGCCCGAAATCGCAACCGTAAGTCGCGCTGCGCAAGCTCGTCGATCCGGCGTGAATGCCAGCGTCCGGCGTCGCCCCGGCTGCTTGACGCTGTCCCGATCGTGCCGTACTTTTCCGTGTCACTGGCCTGTTTGGCCGGTTTTTCGGGCAGATTGAGGGGTCTGCATCGCGAACCGGCCGAACTGTTGAGCGTAGTGGCAACAAGTAGCGCAAGATCAAAACCGGGGCGGGATATTCATGAGCGATAATCAACTGAATTTTGTCGACGCCTTCCCCACTCCAACCTACGAGGAGTGGGTGGCGGAAGTGAACAAGGCGCTCAAAGGGGCGCCGTTCGAAAAGAAAATGTTCACCAAGACCTATGAGGGCATAACCGTCCGCCCGGTCTACACACGCCAGGATTGGCCGCCGGCGGGTGATCCGTCAGGGTTTCCGGGAGCCATGCCGTTCTCCCGCGGGACTACGGCAGCCGGCAATCGGGTCTCGAACTGGGATGTCAGGCAGATCCATGCGTACCCAGATCCCGCCAAGTGCAACGAGCTCATTCTCAAGGAACTGGAGCGGGGAGTTACCTCACTAATCCTGCAGTTCGACGGCGCCGTAAAATCCGGTATGGATGCGGACGGGTCGAGCGCGGAAGCATTGGCCGGCGACGACGGGATCATGGTCTACTCGGTCGACGACCTCGATCTGCTGCTGACCGGTGTTCATCTCGACTTGGCACCGATTTGCCTCGACGCGGGCGCCCAGTTCCTTCCGGCAGCGAGCTTACTGGCGGGGCTTTGGCAGAGGCGAGACGTTGCGCCCGACAAGGCGCTAGGTTCGTTCAATGCCGATCCGATCGGGGTGCTGTCGAAGACCGGGAACCTGCCGGTGTCCACCGATGCGGCCCTGGCGCAGATGGCGGGTTTGGCGCGGCACACGGCGGCGACGTACTCGAAGGTCACCGCCGTCAATGTCGATACGTCCTCCTATCACAACGCCGGGGCGTCGGAGTCCCAGGATCTGGCTGCGTCGATGGCAACCGCGCTGGCCTATCTTCGCGCGATGACCGA
>JAUXFS010000121.1 GCA_030622775.1 Rhodospirillales bacterium
ACCAGTTGATCTCGATTGCCGAAAGCCGGAGGGAGAGAGGGATCGTAGTTGTCGACAAAACGAAGGTGACGGCCGAAGCTGTTGCGGGCGAGCGCATGCACCCGACCCAGCACTTCGTGAATGTTGACGCCTTCGCGTTGCAAAGCATCACTCGTCGAGAAACCCTCCATGCGATCGACGAGGCCGCAGACGCGATCCACCTCGTCACGGATCAAGCGGGTCAAGGCGCGGTCCGCGGGATCGAGGTTTTCTTCAAGAAGCTGGGCCGCCCCGCGAATCCCGGACATCGGGTTCTTGACTTCATGGGCAAGCATCGCCGCCATGGCGCTGACCGATCTTGCAGCGCCCCGATGGGTCAGCTGCCGATCAATCTGGGTGGCGACGGTACGCTCCTGCATGGACACGACGACCGTCCCTGGGGCTTCCTCCGCCAATGGGGCTACTTGGACGTTGGCGACATGACGGCCGATCCGGGGACTGATCAGGCTCACGTGATACTCGGCTACGGAATGACCGCGATCGCGCGCCTGGCGGATCAAGGCGAAGAGCGGGCTGTCGGCGGGAATCAGGTGATCTAGCCTTTGCCCTTTGAGATGGGCGGCGCTGCTCTGGAACAGGTGCTCGCCGGCGTTGTTGATACGGACAATGGTCAGTTCGCCATCCACCACCACCACCGTCGACAACGCCTCGAGCACCGCGTCTGCGTCGATCTCATGCCGATGCGCTACCATTGCCTTGCCCTGCTTGAAGGCCTCCTGTCCCATGATGGCGTTCTCAAGCCGCCAAGCGATCGATGAGCAGACCGTAAAAATCCCGGATCATGGTTTTGACCACGTTGGGGTTCGAGGCGCCCATGACCCGGGAACGGAATTCGGCTGATCCCGGAAGGCCCTTTGAATACCAGCCGATGTGCTTTCGGGCCACGCGCATTCCGGTTTCGCTTCCATAGTGGCTCAACATCGACTCGTAGTGTTCTTCAATGATCGCCAATTGCTCGGCGATCGGCGGATCGGCAAGGCGATCACCGGCGTCCAGAAACCGGCCCACTTGGCCTGGTAGCCAAGGTCTCCCGCAAGCCCCCCTGCCGATCATCACCGCGTCGGCGCCCGAAGCGGCGAGCATGCGACGGGCGTCATCGCCGGTGCAGATGTCGCCGTTGCCGATGACCGGAATGTTGACCGCTTTTTTGACTTCCGAGATGAACTCCCAGTCCGAATGGCCGTGATAGAACTGGTTGCGGGTGCGACCGTGAACGGTCACCGCCTTGGCGCCGCTTTCCTCGGCGATGCGTGCCAGACGGGGGGCGTTTCGGGATCCCTCGTCCCACCCCGTGCGCATTTTGACGGTCACCGGGACGTCGACCGCCTTGACCACCGCCGATATGATTTCGCCGGCTAGGACCTCGTCACGCATCAGCGCCGCGCCGGCGTCGCCCTTTACCACCTTCTTGACCGGGCACCCCATGTTGATGTCGATGATCGCCGCACCCTGGTCGACGGTCAGCCGCGCCGCCTCGGCGACGACCTCGGGTTCGCATCCCGCCAGTTGCACCGCGACCGGAGCCTCATCGGCGGATTGCCGGGACATCCTCAGCGTCCTACGCGAAGCGTGGACCATCGCCCGGCTGGCGATCATCTCGGAAACCACGAGGCCCGCGCCGTAGCGCTTTACCAACTGCCGGAAAGGTTGATCCGTGATCCCGGACATCGGCGCCAAAAGGACCGGCGGGTCTAGAGTTATATTGCCGATTCTCAAAGGCACGGGCACACAACCTTCAACGTTGCCGCTTAAACAGGCAGATTTCGTCTGATTCAAGCATCTGCCTTCAGAAAAGGCAAGTCCGACCGCGCGATGCTCCTGATCAGGCCATCAGAACATCCGTGACGAACTTCACTCCCGGATAGCCGAGAGTCAGCAACAGATAGGCCAGCAGCACGATTCTTGCGGCCAGTCTCCCACGAACGCCGCTGCCGTAATGGCAAAAAAGCAGGCCACCTATGACAACGAAGGCAGCAATCGTCAATATCGTCTTGTGGTTGAGGACCATGATTTGCCCGGTTTCTCGATATTGCAACACCATACCGGTGACGAGCCCCAAGGCGAGTACGACCTCGCCGACCTGAAGGAGCCCCACCAGCAATCGATCGCAATCGGCAATCGATGGCAACAGACGGGTCAACTCGTTCGGCCGTTTGCGTTTTAGAGCCCTTTCCTGGAGAAAGGCGGCCAACGCGGCGATGGCGGCCATCGTCACCAAGGCGTAAGTGGTGACCGCTACGGCAATGTGAACGCTGACCCAGGCCCCCTCCGCGCTTCCGGCGACCAAGGGTTGCCCCGGCACCCTCTGCCAAATGGTCGCGATGATTCCGAGAATCAGCATGTAAGGAATCAAAAGAGGTGCCAGCCGCCACGCTTGGCGGGTTGTCGCCGCCGTGACGGCGTAAAGCAGCATGGTCGCGGCAACCGTAACCCACAGGGTCGGCGCCAGCCCCGTCTGCCAAGTCCCGGTCATATGAGCGAGCACCCAGGCCGACGGTCCCGCCACGGCGACCGCAAGTAGCCCCCAGAAGGCGGCGTCGCGGGCTGGTGCAGGCCGCAAAGCCTGAAGCGATACGGGGACCAGCGCCGCCAAAGCGGAGAGGCTCAACAGCAAATTCTCCATGATCAGACATGCCGCCGATTATCGGGTTCCGTTTGGAACCCTTCATATTGTCAAAATCGCTCCGGACATCCCTCTTGGCAAGACCCCTCGCGTTTTCTAGCCTCTCGGCCGCAAGGTCTCAGCAGGCATTGGGCATAGGTGGGCGAGAAATGGCAGGATGCGTGGCGTTGGTCGTCGCCGCCGGACGGGGTGCGCGGTTCGGGGGAGGAGTCCCAAAACAGTACAGGCGGCTGGGAGGCGAGCCCTTGTTGCGGCGCTCCGTCCTGCCGTTCGTCGACCATCCGCAAGTCGACGCGGTAAGGTCCATCATCCATCCCGAGGACCGGGAACTATACGACTTTGCAACCAACGGCCTGAACCTGATGGACCCTGCGCCAGGAGGCGACAGTCGCCAGGAGTCCGTTTGGCGAGGTTTGGAAAGCCTCGTGGACCACGCCCCGGAGACGGTGCTCATTCACGATGCCGCTCGGCCTTTCGTGACCCGGGAGCTTGTTTCGCGTGTTCTCTCGGCTCTCGAGTCGACGCCCGGAGCGATCCCGGCGATGCCGGTTCGTGACACTTTGAAGCAAGGCACCTCCGAGAACGGAGGCCTGATTGCCGCGACCGTCGAGCGCAGCGCCCTGTGGCGAGCGCAGACGCCACAGGGCTTCCGATACCCCGAAATCCTGGCCGCACACCGGCGTTTCGCAGGCGCGACCCTGACGGACGATGCCGCGGTCGCCGAACAGGCCGGTCTTGCGGTGACGTTGGTCCCGGGCGACGAAGACAACTTCAAGGTCACCACTCGGGACGACTTCCACCGCGCCGAACAGTTCCTTACGGCAAACCACGAAATCCGCACCGGCATCGGCTTCGACGTTCATCGCTTCGGCGCGGGGGATCACGTCGTCCTCTGCGGTGTCGCAATCCCTCACGAAGCCGGTCTAGAAGGACATTCGGACGCGGACGTAGGGTTGCACGCGCTGACGGACGCCCTGCTTGGCGCCATCGGCGCCGGTGACATCGGCAGCCATTTTCCACCCGGCGATCCCCAGTGGCGTGGCGCGCCCTCCGAGATATTTCTCCGTCGCGCAGGCGACCTGGTGATCGAAGCCGGCGGACGAATTTCCAATGTGGACGTGACCGTTATCTGCGAACGACCGCGGATCGGCCCCCATCGGCAAGCCATGCGCGAGCGGATCGCGAGCATCCTCGATCTGCCCTCTACCCGGGTCAGCGTCAAGGGCACCACCACCGAACGGCTCGGCTTTACCGGCCGAGGAGAAGGGATCGCCGCTCAGGCGATAGCCACCGTCCGGATCGCGTGCGAGCGCTGATACCTGGTGCTCATCGGGTCTCTTCGGCGATCCATTGGAGAAAATCAGGATTGCCGCCGGCGATTGACAATGCGACCACGCAGGGGCAGTCGTAGGAATGGAGTTCCTTCACACGCGTGGTCAATCGCTCGACAAGGTCGCTCCGGGTCTTCAGAATCAACGCCGTTTCCCCGTCTTCCTGCACCTCACCCTGCCACCGATAAACGGAAGTGATACCAGGCAACACGTTTGCGCAGGCGGCCAAGCGGTCGGCGACGACGGCACGCCCGATCCGCAGCGCCTCTTGCGGCGAGGGTGTGGTGATGTAAATCATCGTCAATGTCATCAAGGTTGATTGCTCCGCTGTTGTCGCCCGATGGGCCTTCACAATGATTCACCTTCCCCGTCGTTTTGGGAACACCTTAGCACCAACTTTCCCGATTCTGCCCCCCGTGTGGCGACTTTCCGAGATCGACCGGGGAAGAGATACTGGCGGGATGATTCCCCTTGTGCCGTCGTCTACCATGACGGAACGTCTTATAATCGTGGCCAATGCGAATGCTTACGGGAGCCTTTGGGATGCTTGAGGGTTGGCTCGGCTCAGGCCTTGCGGCGGCTGTGCGTACCTTGCTGGCGTGCACTTTCCTATCGGGGGTTTTCCTCCAGTCCGCGTCCGCGGACGATGCAACGACATCTGCGCGGGCTCGAATGGTGACCCAGATTGAGGAAAATGCCGCCGCCGTAGGCAAGGTAGGCGAAAAACCCGGAATTTCCACCCCTGTTCTGGACGTAATGAGCCGAATACCCCGGCACCTGTTCGTGCCGGAGGACAGACGGCGTTTTGCGTATGAAGATCGGCCGCTGCCGATCGGCTACGGCCAGACCATTTCCCAGCCCTATATCGTCGCGCTGATGACCGATCTTCTCTCTGTCGACGAAAGCGACGTCGTTCTGGAGATCGGGACAGGTTCGGGCTATCAGGCGGCGGTGCTCAGCCCGCTGGCCAAACGTGTCTACACCATGGAGATCGTCCCCGCGTTGGCGCAGGCGGCCGGCGAACGGCTGGGGCGTCTCGGTTTCGACAACGTCACCGTACGGCAGGGCGACGGGTACTACGGATGGCGGGAACACGCTCCCTTCGACGGAATCATCGTCACCGCCGCCGCCAACCACATTCCCCCGCCCTTGATCCAGCAACTCTCCCCCGGCGGCAGGATGATCATTCCCGTCGGCGGTCCGTTTTTCGTCCAACAACTGATGATGATCGAGAAGCATTCGGATGGAACGGTGACCAGCCGGCACCTGCTCCCGGTCCGATTCGTGCCGCTAACCGGCGGACATTGAAATGAGGGTGCTTGCCGCCGTCGCTCTTCTTTCCGCCGCGGCGTTGAGCTTCGAGGTTCTGCTGGTCCGGATGTTCTCGATCGCCCAGTGGCACCACTTCGCCTACATGATCATCAGCTTGGCGTTGCTCGGCTACGGCGCCAGCGGCACCTTTCTCAGCTTCACCAGGGAAAGATTGCTGTCGAACTTTCCCCTGGCTTTTGCCGGATCCGCCGCCCTATTCGGACTTTCGGCGCCGGCAGGATTTGCCCTTTCTCAAACGATTCCCCTCAACGTCCTTGAGATCGCATGGGATCCCGTTCAACAGCTCCATCTCCTCCTGATCTACGTGATCCTTGCCGTGCCGTTCTTCTGCGCGGCCACCGGTATCGGCCTCGCCCTGGCCGCGGTCGGTGAGAACGTCGGCGTCGTCTATCGCAGCGACCTGGTCGGGGCCGGGATTGGCGCGCTAGCCGTCGTCGGTGGGCTGTACGTGTTGCCTCCGGGGGAGTGCCTGAAGGCGATCGGCGCCATCGGGCTTTCGGCGGCGGCCCTCGCCGGCTGGCATGACAGGGTTCCAAAAGCCTTGCCCGCAATCTTGATCGTGGCGGCCGCGGCGTTGATCTGGACTTGGCCGGAAGACTGGGCAAAGCCCAAGGTATCACCTTACAAGGAACTGAGCCTCGCCTTGTTGGCGCCGGATGCCGAGGTGGTCGCCGAACGCTCCAGTCCTCTGGGTCTGCTCACCGTGGTCCGCAGCCCGACCATACCGTTTCACTACGCACCAGGGCTCGGCCTGGTGTCCAGTTCCGAACCTCCGGAGCAACTGGGGGTATTTACGGACGGAGGCGCGATGACCGCGATCACCCGCTTCGATGGACGGCTGGACGCCTTCCGTTACCTGGACGAGCAGACATCCGCCCTCCCTTTTCATCTGCTTGAGCGACCGCGCGTCGCCGTCCTCGGCGCCGGCGCCGGCATCGATATTCTATTGGCAAGGGTGCACGGTTCCCGGGCCATC
>JAUXFS010000194.1 GCA_030622775.1 Rhodospirillales bacterium
ACCTTGCCAACGTGCATGGTATATGTGCGTTGCTCGACGATCATCGGGGGTTCCTTTTCTCTCGGGTTGCCGGTCAGGTGAGGGCGTCGATCACGGCTCGTCGATGGGTTCGCGGGTGATGCGGTCGCCCTTGCGCGAGGTCGCCAGGATGATCCCGACGCAGGCGGCGGCCATCGCCAGCACCGTCAGGATGAACGGAACGAAGTGCTTGACGTGGAGGTTGTCGGAACCGAAGGCGTAAAGCACCGCGATGATCACCGGCCACAACAGCCAGTGCAGGGGCTTGCCGAGGAATATTTCGCCGAGTTTCATGCCTTGACCGCCCTCCGAAACCGGTACTTGCGCGAGATGAACAGCCCGATCCCGGCGATGCCGAGCGCGGTGACCAGGTATCCGGGGACGACGCCGAACAACGGCACCATCGGCGGATAGAGCAGCGCGATCGACGCGACGGCGACGATGACGCGGGTGAGCGGCGACAGCGGTCCCCTGCACCAACCTTCGAGCGCCACCGACAGGCCCCAGAGGCCGACCAGCGCCGTCAGCGTCGATGCCGCCGTCAACCAGAGCGGGCCTTCGAACAGCAGGCTCGGATTGTAGACAAACACGAACGGGACGAGATACTTGGCGATACCGATGCGGGCGGACTCCACCGCCGTGCCCATGGGCGACGAGCCGGCGATCGCGGCGGCGGCGAACGAGGCCAGCGCCACCGGCGGGGTGATCGACGACACCACGCCGAAATAGAAGGCGAACAGGTGGGCGGCGATCGGCACCACCCCGACCTCGATCAGCGACGGCACGATCAGCGCGGCGACGGTGATGTAGACGGCGGTGGTGGTCATTCCCATGCCGAGGATGATCGCGGCGATCGCCGTCAGCACCAGCAGCAGAAAAAGGTAGCCGCCCGACAACTCGATGACGATGTTGGTGAACTTGAGGCCGAGGCCGGAGACGAACACCGAGCCGACGATGATGCCGGCGCAGGCGCAGGCGATGGTCACCGGCATCGCCCGCCGGACTCCGGTCTCGAGGCCGGCGAACAGGTCGACGGCGCTCATCCGGGTCGCTTTGTTGACGAAGCTGAGCGCGACCAGGGTGACGATCGCCCAGAACGCCGAGAGCATCGGCGTGTAGCCGACCGCCAGCAGCGTCACCAGCACCACCAGGGTCAGGAGTTGGTGCCAGCCCTGCTTCAACACCGGGCCGAGCCGCGGCAGCCGCGCCTTCTCGATCCGTTGCAGGCCGTCCTTCTCGGCTTCGATATCGACCATGAAATAGACGGTGGCGAAGTAGAGGAAGGTCGGGATGATCGCCGCGACGATCACCCACAGGTAGCTCAGGTGCATGAACTCGGCGATGATGAACGCCGCCGCGCCCATGATCGGCGGGGTGATCTGGCCGCCGGACGAGGCGCAGGCCTCGACCGCGGCGGCGAACCGGGCGCGGTAGCCGAGCTGTTTCATCAGCGGGATGGTGAACGAGCCGGTGGTGACCACGTTGGCCACCGCCGAGCCCGAAACCATGCCGAGAAAGGCGCTGGCGACCACCGAGGCCTTGGCCGGGCCGCCGGTGCGATAGCCGGTGAGCGCGATGGCGAGGTCGATGAACATGCGGCCGGCCCCCGATCGGATCAGCACCGCCCCGAAGATGATGAACAGGACGATGAAGGTGGAGGCGACGAACAGGGGGATGCCGAAGATTCCCTCGCTGCGCATGAAGATCATGTCGACATATTTCTCGAACGACGTCGGCGGTCCGTAGAAGAACCCGAAGAAGTAATTGGCGTAGAGGGTGTGGGCGACGAAGAACAGGGTGACCATGACCATCGGGATCCCGACCGCGCGGCGGGTCGCTTCGAACACCAGCGCGATCATCGCGGTGCCGAGATAGAGATCCGCCCGCGTCAGGTCTCCCTCCCGGCTGGCGAACGCGTCGATGTCGTGGAGGGTATAGGCCTGGATGCCGAGCCCCAGGGCGACCAGGGCGAGGTCGACGATCAGGCCGAGGATCCGCCTGGTATTTCCGGCGTCTCCGCTCACCCACACCGGATCGCCGAACAGCCGCCGCCCCAGCGGATTGAGCAGGATCGCCAGCACCAGCATCACCGTCAGGTGGGTGCTGCGGAACGACCGGCTCTCCGGCGTGCCGAAAACGGCGACGAACAGGTGGAAAAGGGCGAGGGCGATGCTCAGGGTGGCGCAGGCGACGGCGATCGAACGCACCAGGGTGCGGCGCCGGTCGCGGAGCGCACTCTCCAGCAGGGAGCTGTCCCGGACCTCGCCGTATTCGATACGGTCAGCCGCCTGAGACATCCGCATCCCTCTCGATGAACGACCCCATCGGCCGCGAGCGAAGAAAGGGAAAGGGGCCCGGCAAAACGACCGGGAGCACCCTTCCCTCGAGCTTCCTTGGGCTCGGCGTTGGTACTACTCGGCGGCGACGCCCATTTCGTCGTAGTAGCGCTTGGCCCCCGGATGCACCGGGATCCCGGCGCCGAGAAGGGCGTTGTCGAGCTTGGCGTGGTTCCACACCTTCTTGACCTTCACCAGGTCGGCGTGGTTGTCCCACAGTGCCTTGACCATGTTGTAGACGAGGTCGTCGGCGAGATCCTTGTTGACCACCAGGACCGTCACCGCGCCCAGGGTGGTGACCGGTTGCTTGACGCTCTTGTAGTGGGCGTTGGTGATCAGCGACTTGATGTAACCGGGGTTCTTGTCGAGGATCTTGGCGAGGATGTCGTCGTCGACGGGAAGGAACCGGATGCCGGGGCTGAACTCGAGATCGAGGAACGAGGCCTGCGGCACGCTGGTCAACGCCGCGTAAGCGTCGATGTGGGCGTCCTTCATCAGTCCGACCGAGTCCGAATAGGAAACGTGATGGACGGTGCCGCCGTTCTTTTTCACGTCGTCGATCGAGTAGCCGTAGTATCCGATGACCATCTTGTAGGCGGCGTAACCGGACCATTGGGCCTTGCCGGGGCTGACGTCCTTGTCCTTGAGATCGGCGTAGGACGTGATCTTCGAGTCGGCGGGCACCACGGTCTGCAGGCCGGCCGGATAGAGGGTGGCGAAGTGACGAACATTCGGGTGCTTCTTGTCGAACGCCTCCTGACCGGCGAAGCCGTCGTAGGCGGTGTGGCCGTAGGTCCAGCCGATTTCGGCCTCGCCCTTGTTGACGTCCTTGACGTTGCCGACGCCACCGCCGGGGCCGTTCGAGGTCGAGATTCCGGGAACCTGCTTTTGAAGAATTTCGGCGATCTTGGCGCCGAGCGGATACCAACTGCCGCCGGCCGGGCCGGACGCCATGCGAACGAACGTTTCCGCCGAAACGTGGTGACTTCCCACGGCAACGGGGAGCGCCACGAGCAATGCCAATAAGATACGGACCATCATCTCCTCCCTTCGGGGTGAGAAGATCGGGTGACCTCCGCCCCCGGTTTGCACGGTTGTGGTTTCCTTGCTTCCTCGCGGAAGCAACCGTTGTTGTCCAATCGATTATAGGCCGCGAACCGCGCCGCTATCCAGCCGTATCGTACGATCGTCGTTGGGGGCCGTTGGGGATCAGTTGCCCGAGACCGAGTCGATGGCGCCGAAGACGGTCCGTAACCGCTCCAGGCTCGTCGGCGACAGCGGCCCACGCTGGAGCGATCCGACGTTGGCCTCCAGGTGGTCGGCGCTTCCGGTGCCGGTGAGCACCACGCCGACGCCGGGCTCGTGGCGGCAGAAACGGTAGGCGGCGTCGATCACGCTTTCGGCTCCGCCGTCGTCGACGAGGAATCCGAGCGGGTCGTCGGCGTCGAGCGCGTCGGCGGCGATCAGCCCCCGGGCGGCGAGGTCGCCGATCATTTCGCGGAGCGCGTCGGGCCGGCTGAGCACCCGCCTCACCCCGAACATCACCAAGGTGGCGATGTTGTTTTCGAGGGTGCGGGCGAGCACCCGGTCGCGGGCCGACGGGTTGATCAGGTTGAAGCCGACCATCATCACGTCCCAGCAATCGTCGCCGACCGCCCGGGTCAGCATGCGATGCTGCGGGTCGATGATGAACCGCTCGGTGATGCCGAGGAACCGGATCTTGCCCCGCTCCCGCAGCTTGAGCAGCGCCGGCACCAGTTCGTCGCGGCAGCGTTCGTACTGTCCCGGCGTTACCCCGTGCAGGTGGAAGATGTCGACGTAGTCGGTGCCGAGACGCGCCAGGCTGGCGTCGAGGTTTCGCGCCAGATCCCCGCCGCTGATCAGCCGGTCGCCGTCGACCGGCGCGCCCGGCGGGATCACCAGCGACTTGGTCGAGATGACGACCTCGGCGCGGCGCCCGGCGATGCCCTTGCCGACGATCTCCTCGGTGCCATAGACCGGGGCGGTGTCGAACAGGGTGACGCCGAGATCGAGGGCGCGCTCGACGATCGCCACCGACCGCGCCGGGCTGGCGCCGGCGCCCCGACCCAGCATGCTGTGCCCGCCGCTTCCCAACCCGGCGACCCCGACCCGCAACCCGGTCCGCCCCAACGTCGTCGTCCGCATGGCTTTACCTCGCAACCCATTTACCCGGCAGCAGAACCACAACACGACCGCTCCGACAACCGGTTTCAGGCTTCGCGCGGAGCCTTGCAAGCCGATTTTCGCTCCCGGGCCGCAATCGCCGGAACATTCTCTCGCGGGTCGCCCTCGGGGAGCCGATTGACACGAACTGGGCCGCTGCGATCGCCGGGACCGGTACAGTGTTTCGGCAAGGCCCGGTGCCGGTATGAAGGGGAGGGCGCCAAGCCGCCCCCCCGCTCACCCAATCTTCACATCACAAAACGGCGAAGCGGGTCGCGGCCCGCCCGTGTACATTGGTTGCCGTCTCCGGGTCGGATCCGGGGAATACCCAGCGGCTAATCGCTCACCCACTTTGCCATAAAAGGAAGTCGTCCCCGTCGACGTTCTGGGCGATCGGTCCCGAGTGCACCAGCTTGAAGCCGGCGTTGTTCAGCCTGTATTTGACAAGTGGTATAGCTATAAGAGAGGAGAACTTTCTACCCCACCAAAAATTGAAATACAACTGCCCG
>JAUXFS010000427.1 GCA_030622775.1 Rhodospirillales bacterium
CCCCATACCAGCCAAGGCGATCGACGTGAGCAACAAAACGTCGCGAGGGCTCATTTCTGTTTCTTGAGCATTGCATAGATCCGCCTATATTCCGCGTTGCCGGGTTCCAGGGCCGACATGACGCCGATCGCTCCGATTTCGATTGATGGTTGGTGCCATAGTTTGTAGAATTTGCGCCACAAACGAAAAGGAACGGTCCCGCAAAGGGAACCAGTTCGTGGCATGTTCGCGGTCCCGCCAATGACCGTGAAAAGGGGGAGTGACAAAATCATGACAGATTCGAGATATCGTTTCGTCAAGCTCGCCGGCGCGGCGGCTTTGGCCGGCGTCGTTGGGGCCTTTGTTCTTGCCACTGGCGCACAGGCGGAGGAACCTTACGACATCACGAATTGCTTCGCCGGCACGGTCACCATGCTGTCAGCGAGCAAGGAACTGACCGTGTTCAGCACCGAGTCCAACGGCATCACCCAGAGCCATCTCGAGAACAAGGCGTTCAATGACGACACCACCCATTGTGTAGGCATCTTACGGAAGATGGCCGGCGAATCGGTCCTGGTTGGTTATTGCAAGTACATGGATCCCGATGGGGATTTTACGATCGGGCAGTATCGCCAGAAGGGCACAGAGGCGGGGAAATGGGAATTCCTCCAAGGCACCGGAAAATGGCAAGGCATCACCGGTGGCGGCACATACAGGGTCGTCACAAAGGGCAAGCCGATAATGCCGGGCACGTTCCAATACTGCAGCAGGGCAACGGGAACGTATACTCTGCCAAAATAGGGCGTCCAAAAGGGGGTACGCGCACCGCGACCCGCGCCGCCGGCGGCCGTGTCCCCCTGCCCCTGCGCCCGGCGTTTCCCTGGGGACATTCCCAAGAGCTTGACCCGGCTCGTCGCCGCCATGACGCTTGACCGGTCTGTACAATGTGTGTACACTTACAGGTTGAGTTTTGATGGAGAGGATTGACATGACGGCCTTTGCATCCACGGACCAACGCAAGGAAGCACGGCTGAATCTGAGGGTCTCGAACCGTCAGGACTCCCTTGTCCGACAGGCGGCCGCGACGGTCGGCAAGAACGTGACCGAATTCGTCCTGGATAGCGCCTGCGTCATGGCGGAACACGTCCTTGCGGACCGTCGCCGGTTCGTCCTCGACGACGCTGCGTGGGATCGGTTCCTGGCGCTGCTTGACAGGCCGGTTCGGACGAAGCCTCGGCTCAAGGCACTCCTCGAGGAACCAAGCATCCTCGATCGCCCGTGATTGCGGCCCTCTCGCCGGTCGAGACGCTACGAGCCGACCACGATGTTTCCTCGTTCGACTGCGGCAAACCGGCACTGGACGATTGGCTCAAGCGGTTCGCGCTGCAGAACCAGGCGGCGGGCGCGGCCCGCACTTATATCGTTCATCGAAGCAACCGCGTCGTCGGGTACTACGCGCTCGCAGCGGGCAGCGTCGAGCATGAAGACACACCGTCCCGGATCTCCCGAGGTCTCGCCCGCCATCCCATTCCCGTCGTCATTGTCGCCCGACTGGCCGTCAATAGGGACGAGCATGGGAGCGGGCTCGGCAAAGCCCTTCTCAAGGATGCGCTTTTGCGCATTGCCGGTGCCGCGGACGTGATCGGCGTTCGCGCGGTTGTGGTCCACGCCAAGGACGAGGACGCCCGTTCTTTCTACGACCGCTTCGACTTCGAGCCGTCGCCGGTCGATCCGATGCAGCTGTTTCTATTGATGAAGGATCTCAAGCGCGCCGTCGGCCGCGACTGATCCGACTCCCGGCATATCCGGCTTGACCCGGCTTGCTCCGGGATCGATCCTTGGAAGGCTGGAACCGGAAGGGGAGACGGCGACGTGAACGTTGCCCAGCTATTGGTCCGCGCCGGGCGGGTGTTCGCCCAGCGGCCGGCGCTCGCCGTCGGAGCGGAGACGCGGGCCACCTATGGCGATCTGGCGCTTCGGGTCGCGCTCCTCGCCGGCGCCCTGCGAAGCCGGTTCGGGCTGGCGCCGGGGGACCGGATCGCGCTGGTGATGAAGAACTGCGCCGAGTACGTGGAGGTGCTGTTCGCCGGGTGGCACGCGGGCCTGACCGTGGTTCCGGTCAACGCCAAGCTGCATCCGCGCGAGTTCGCCTACATCCTCGAGCACTCGCAAAGCCGCCTCTGTTTCGTCACCGCCGACCTCGCCGAAACGGTGGCGGCGCTGAAGCCGGACCTTTCCGCCCTCGAGGCGGTGGTCCGCGTCGACGGCACCGACGATGCGGCGCTGTTCGCCGGCGACGCCGTCGCCCCGGCGGCACGGGCGCCCGAGGATACCGCCTGGCTGTTCTACACCAGCGGCACCACCGGCCGGCCGAAGGGCGCCATGCTCAGCCACCGCAACCTGCTGGCGATGACCATGAGCTACTTCATCGACGTCGACACCATCGCCCCGGACGACTGCATCATCCACCCGGCGCCGATGTCCCACGGCTCCGGCCTCTACATCCTGCCGCACGTGGCGGCGGCGGCGAAGCAGGTGATCCCGGCGAGCGGCGGTTTCGACCCCGCCGAGATCTTCGAGCTGATCGCCGCCCACCAAGGCGTCGGCTTCTTCGCCGCGCCGACGATGGTGCACCGGTTGGTCGCCAGCCCGGCGGCGGCCTCCGCCGACACCGGCAACCTGAAGACCATCGTCGGCGGCGGCGGACTTCCTCGGGGGGGAGGCCGGTGAGGAGGTCGCCATTGAGGATGATCTGCCCGCTGGTAGCGGGGACCAACTGCATGATGGTGCGCGAGAGGGTGGATTTCCCGCAGCCAGATTCACCCACCAGCCCAAGGATTTCCCCTTTTTCGAGGCTCAGGGAGACGCCGTCGACCGCTTTCACGACCTCGGAGGTGTGGGAAAAGAGGGTTCCCTTGTGGACCGGGAAGTGGGTGTGGACGTCGTTGAGTTCCAGAAATGGCACGGGCGTATTGAAGCATTTCGGGGCACCTCCGGCAACCTCAACAGTCGCGAGGGTGGGAACAGGTCGATTCTCGTAGGGAGGGGAAGGTCAAAGAGAGTTTTTTTAACAGCGAAAGTAGCGAAAGGGGCGAAAAAAGAGAGAGCCCAAAACTACTTTCTAGAAAACGAACCCGAAAGATTGATGGAAATC
>JAUXFS010000159.1 GCA_030622775.1 Rhodospirillales bacterium
CGGCGTCTTCGAGAAGGGCGCCGCCGAGGTCGGCCTTTCGCAAGTTCGCGCCGCTCAAATTGGCGCCGATCAGCAAGGCCTTTCGCAGGTCGGCGGCGCTCAGGTCGGCGCCGGCCAGTCCGGCCCCGGTCAAGTCGGTTCCGCCGAGATCGGCGCCGCTCAGGTCGCACTTGGCGCAATGATTGTTGTTGCGCAGGCTGTCCAGCGCCGAGGGGTCGAAAGCATGGGCGGTCGCGACCGCGCCGAAGAAAACCAACAGAGCTGTCGACAACCGGTTCACCGCGACCTCCGCCTGCTCCGTCCCGGGAAATCTTCGTTCAACGTAACCTATCCTTCGTTCCGGGGGCAGCCCCATTGCCGCCTTCTGTATCGGGATCGGCGGGGAAACGGAGGGAAATTCTCAGACCGGGATCGTTGTCGTCCAGGCGCACCGTCGCGTCGTGGAGCTTGGCCACCGCCGCGACCAGGCTCAGGCCCAACCCGGCGCCCGGACTGCTGCGGCTTTCCTCGAGCCGCACGAAGCGCTCGAGGACCCGCTCCCGGTCCGCTTCGGGAATGCCCGGGCCGGTGTCCGCCACGGCGAGGTCGACGCCGTCCCCACGATTGCCGATCGTCACGGTGATGCGGCCGCCGGCGGGGGTGTGCTTGACGGCGTTGTCCAGCAGGTTGGCGATGGCCTGCGCCAGCAACTGCGGCTGACCCCGGATCCGCGCCGGCCCATCGGTGTCGACGTCGAGGGCAATGCCCTTCTCCTCGGCGACCGGTTCGTAGAACTCCGCCGCATCGCTCGCCAGGGAGGCGATGTCCACGGGTTCGAGGTCCGCGGGGTCGGTGCGCGCCTCGGCGGTGGCGATCTTGAGCAGGGTATCGAACACGACGAGGGCCGCGTCCGTTTGCGCCAGGACGTCGGCGAGGGCTTCGCGGTCCTGGCCCTTTTCGGGGGGGCATCTCAGCGCCATCTCGACGCGGCCCTTGAGGCGGGTCAACGGCCCGCGGAGATCGTGGGCAATGCTGTCGGTGGCCAGGCGCATGCCGGTCATCAGGCGCTCGATCTGATCGAGCATGGCGTTCAGGTTCTCGGCGAGCCGGTCGAACTCGTCGTCGCTGCCGCTGATCTCGATACGGCGAGCAAGGTCGCCCGCGATGATTCCCCGGGCGGTCGTCGAGATCCGATCCACCCGGGAGAGCATCCTGCGGCTGATGAAGACGCCGCCGATCAGCCCGAAACCAAAGGTCAACGCCAGCGACCAGTTGACCGCCTCGTTGACGATCGCCCGGAACTTGTCCTTTTCGTTGGTATCGCGACCGACGAGCAGACGGTACCCCCCCGGAAGCGCGAAAGTACGGGCGCGGATGTGATGGGCGATCGATTCTCCGTTTTCCCGTTTCGTTAACGAGAGCTGGACCCATCCGCCGGCGTCGGTCCGTGCGGGCCAGTGGGTGAGATTGCCGGCGATCGGGCCGAGCTTCGGGTCGGTGAGCAGATAGACGTTGTCCTGATCGGCATGGTCGGCGCTCCGTTCGTGGATGACGTCGACCAGCCGGAGCAGCCCGCGTCCCCGGTATTGCTCCGCAAGGCCTCGGATCTCCGCCTCTATGGTTTCGTCCGTTTGCCTTTCGATCAAGGCGATGGTCGACCAGGAGATGAACCCGAGCAGCACCAGGACCGAGGCGCCGAACAGGGTCATGTAAAGCAGCGTCAGCCGAAATGCCGACGTGCGCGCGAGGTTAGGCAGGTTCACGGAGGGTGTATCCGGCGCCTCTGACCGTGTGCAGGAGCGGCTCGTCGAAGCCCTTGTCGATCTTGGCGCGCAGCCGGCTGATATGGACGTCGATGACGTTGGTCTGGGGATCGAAGTGGTAGTCCCAGACGCTCTCCAGCAACATCGTTCGGGTGACCACCTGGCCGGCGTGGCGCATGAGGTATTCGAGAAGCCGGAACTCTCGCGGCTGCAGGTCGATCGGCCTATCGGCCCTGGTGACGGTGCGGGCGAGCAGGTCCATTTCCAGATCCGCGAGACCCAAGGTGGTCACCACCTTTTCCTCGGGGGTGGCGCGCCGGCCCAGCGCCTCCATCCGCGCAAGAAGCTCCGAAAAGGCGAAGGGTTTGACCAGGTAATCGTCGCCGCCGGCCTTGAGGCCCCGGACCCGGTCGTTGACCTGCCCAAGCGCGCTCAGGATCAGCACCGGGATCTTCACCTGCTCCTTGCGGAGGGCCTGGATCACCGACAGGCCGTCGAGCCCCGGAAGCATCCGATCGACGATCAAGGCGTCGTAGATGCTTTCGAGCGCCATCGCGAGACCCTGTGGGCCGGTCGGCGCGTGATCGACGACATGACCGTTCTCCGCAAGCCCCTTGCGCAGATAGTCCGCCGTTTCACGATCGTCTTCGATAATCAGGATGCGCATGACGCCACCATATACGGAACGAACAAAAGGGTGAATGAAAGGAAGGGGCCCCGTTCCCCCGGGGGAGGGGAAACGGGACCCAGTTGCGCTGGCGGTCCTTTCGAAGAGGCGCCAGTTTGCCGTCACCGGAAAGGAGGCATACCGGTGACGGCGGGGGGTGACGGTCAGGCGTCGGCGATTTCCACCGCCACGAAACGCTGTTCACCCTGGCGCTCGACGAGGAGCAGGACCGCCTTGCGCTTGGCCTGTTCCGCCTGTTCGACCGCCTTGGTGATGTCGGCCGGGGTTTTCACCGACTTCTGGTTGACGCGGGTGATCAGGTCCCCGGGGCGAAGGCCCTTCTCCGCCGCGTCCGAATCGGAGTCGACTTCGGCGATCACCACGCCCTGCAGGGTCTCGTCGAGGCCGTAGCGGGAACGCGCCTTGTCGTCGAGTTGGGCGAGGGTCAGGCCGAGGGCGCCGAGCTCGACACCGTCGTTGGCGTCGCACGCCGCGGCGAGTTGCCGGGGCGCCGCGCCGATCCCGACCTCAAGGGTGATCGCCTCTTCGCCGCGCCAGACTTCGAGCGGCGTGTCGGCGCCGATTTCGGCGGTCGCCACGACGCGGGTGAGATCGCGCGGGTCCTTGATCTTCTCGTTGTCGAAGCCGAGGATGACATCGCCCTGGCGCAGGCCGGCCTTCTCGGCGGGGCTGTTCTCGTTCACGCTCGCGATCAGGGCGCCTTCGGGTTCATCGAGCCCGAGGCTCTCGGCGATTTCCGGCGTCACCGGCTGAATGCGGATTCCAAGCCAGCCACGTTCAACCGACCCCTTCTCGTGCAACTGGGCGACCACCTGCTTGGCCAGTTCCGCGGGAATGGCGAAGCCGATACCGACGTTGCCGCCGTTGGGGCTGTAGATCGCCGTATTGACGCCGATCACCCGGCCGCTCTGATCGAACAGCGGCCCGCCCGAGTTGCCGCTGTTGATCGGCGCGTCGACCTGGATGAAGTCGTCGTAGGGTCCGGCGCCGATGTCACGGCCACGGGCGGAGACGATGCCGACGGTGGCGGTGCCGCCGAGGCCGAACGGGTTGCCGACCGCCAGCACCCAATCGCCGACCCGCGCCTTGTCGGAATCGCCCCAGGCGACGGCGGGCAGGGCGGTGTCGGTCTCGATCCTGAGGACGGCAAGGTCGGTCTTTTCGTCCGAGCCCAGGAGCTCGGCGGACAACTCCCTGCCGTCCTTGAGGGTGACCGTGATCTCCTTGGCGCTTCCGATCACGTGGTTGTTGGTCACGACGATGCCGTCTTCATCGATGATGAAGCCGGAGCCGATCGCGGCGCGCCTGCCTTGCGGACGCTGGAACTTCCGCGGCGAGCGGTCGTTGAAGTAACGCTCGAAAAAATCCTTGAACGGTCCGTCGCGGAAATGCTCCGGCACGGAATTCTCTTCGGTTCCGGCTGGGCTTTCGGACGTCATGACCTGCTTCGCGGATATCTGAACGACGGCGGGGCTCACCTGCTCGATGAGATCGCCGAAACCTTCCGGCGCAAGCCGGGCCAAGGCCGGTAGCGGCGTCACCATGGGCGCGGCGGCCACGGCTCCCGCGACCAGGAAAGCACTCAGCGCTCCCTTGCGGCGCGCCGGCCGTGGGTTGCGGGCAATGACAAGGCTGTCCATTCGGAACTCTCCCTTCGGACTAATGTGGATCGTACGTTGGCCGGGAGAATGGCGAACGCGACCTTACGCGGTGGTTACAGTGCCATTACCATTTGTTCACGTCGGGTCGGTGGGGATGCGTACTACTGTGGAACTTCGGCCGCTCCCGGGACACGTCCTCCACACGTCAATCGACGCTCAAATTCAACATGCAGTAACCATCATGGTGATTAAAATATCTTCAACATATGTAAAATAAAAAAAAGCACACAAGAAACATGTAAATTTGTTATGAAATATACAGCGCAAGTGTAGATCGTAATAAACGACATTAAAGTTTAATAAGCAAGCTGATTGCCGCACATAAAAGTTTGCATTTACAATTGTCTATTTGTAACAATTGCGATATAATTTATGGGATCTCTAAGTTTATTTGCCCCATTTGGGGAAAATGCAGAGGGAGGGCAACCATGCGAGCACTGATCAAGCGAGTGGCCTCAGGGGGCTGTCTCGCCCTTCTCGTTGTTGCGTTTGCCGACGGGCCGGCGGTGGCCGAACTGTTGGACAATGAGCAACTCGGGAAGTCCATCTTCTTCGATGACAACCTCTCCATTGAGAAGAACCAGTCCTGCGCCGCTTGTCATGGGCTGGAAGTTGGATTTACCGGCCCCTTGAGCGACACCAATGCATCCGGCGCGGTCTACGAGGGATCGATCGATGACCGGTTCGGCAACCGCAAGCCGCCCAGCGCAGCCTACGCGACGTCCAGCCCGATACTCCATTTCGTGGACGAGAAGGAGAACAACAAAAACAAACTGGAAGCGTTGTTCATCGGCGGCAACTTCTGGGACGGGCGGGCGACCGGCGAAAAACTCGGAAACCCGGCGGCCGACCAGGCCCAGGGGCCTTTTCTGAATCCGCTGGAGCAGGCTCTGCCCGACAATGCCTGCGTCGTCTACAGGGTGTGTACCGCAGATTATCCGGTGGGCTTCGAGGACGTCTACGGGGCAGGAGCGTGTGATATCGCTTGGCCGGCCGATGTCGATACCGTCTGTGCCACGGAAGATGGAACGGTTGCGCTGTCGCCCGCCGATCGGGCCAAGGTCGATGAGGCTTACGACAATATCGCCTTGGCAATTGCCGCCTACGAGGACTCCCCGGAAGTCAACGCGTTCACATCCAAATATGACGCATTTCTGGCGGGATCGGTGAAGCTGACCAAACAGGAAAAGAAAGGCCTCAACCTGTTCAAGTCCAAGGGCAAATGCGCCAACTGCCACATCTTGGATCCAGGCCCCAACGGCGAGCCGCCGTTGTTGACCGACTTCACCTTCGACAACCTCGGTGTACCGAGAAACCCGGAAAACCCGTTCTACGATCAGGTGGCATTCAACCCCCTCGGTGACGATTGGATCGACCTAGGCCTCGGCGGGTTCCTCGCCAGCCGGATCGAATACCAGGCGTTTGCCGCGGAGAACTACGGCAAACAGAAGGTGCCGACGTTGC
>JAUXFS010000278.1 GCA_030622775.1 Rhodospirillales bacterium
CCTCGCGGCGATCGCGGGTCACGCCCGGCGTGGCGTCGACAATCGCCAGCCGTCTGCCGACGAGACGGTTGAACAGCGTCGATTTGCCCACGTTCGGGCGCCCGACAATGGCCACGGTAAAGCTCATTGGCCGCTCCCGGGCCCGCTGCCAAGTACGAGCACGAGCCCGTCCGCCCTATCTGAACGCCACAAGCTCGGCATCGTCGCTCAGGATATAAAGGGTACCGTTCGCCACCACCGGCGGCACGGTGACCGCATCCGGCATTTCCAGCTCGCCGAGGAGGCGTCCGTCGTAGGGCGAGACCGCCAGCGCCTGCCCGTTCGACCCCGCCACGATCAGCCGGTCGCCGACGAGTACCGGACCCGTCCATAGAATCAGGTTGTCCAGGTTTTCCTCGTCCTCGTAGGCGCCCAGTTCTGTGACCCAAAGGACACTCCCGTTACCCCAGGAGAGACAAACCAACTCGGCTTCGTCGGTCAACAGGAAGACATACCGCCCCGCGACCCATGGGGTTTGCAACCCCCCCACCTCCTTGTCCCAGTTCCGCCGCCCGGTGCGCAGGTCGACCGCGACGGCAACGCCCCCGTAGCTGATCGCGAACACCCGCCCGCGATCGATTACCGGCAGGGCGCGAATCTGCGATATCGACGCCAACTCGTCCGTCCGCCGGCGCGAAGTCAGCGAATCGGTCCACAACACCCGGCCGTTTTCCGCCTTCAGCGCGACCAGCTCGCCCGACGAGAACGGCGCGACGACCACACCGCCGCTCACCGCGGGGCTGGCGTCGCCGAGCAGGCTGGCGGCTTCGGTGATCGCGCTGAACGTCCAAAGCGTACTGCCGTCGTAACTACTGAGGGCATGGATCGTATTGTCCACCGTGATGACGAACACCCGGCCACCGCGGACCGTCGGCGCGGAATGCATCGGGAGCCCCACCTTTCGCCGCCACAGCTCCTCGCCGGTGGCGGCATCCAACGCGATCACCTTGGCGAACCCGGTCGAGGCGAAGATGCGGCCTTGATCGTAGGCGATCCCTCCGACGATCTCGTCGTCGTCCTCTTCGTCGTCGGCGAGGTCGGCCCGCCACAACCTTTTGCCGTTTTCGGTATCGAAAGCGGTGACCTCATGCTCGGTATCCATCGTATAAATCCGGCCGTCGGCGACCACAGGTGATGGGAGGCGGGGTTCCGAAGACGAGATACCGCTGCCGATATCGGCGCTCCACACCCGCTCGATGTTGTCCGCGACTTCGAGATGGTGCATGGCGTGATTGGCGTAGCCACCGGATTGCGGCCACTCCGGATTGACACTGGGCGGAGGCAGGACCACCGGCTCCGTCGGCGCCTGACCGTCCGGAGCCAGGGTACGCTGATGCGCCAGCACCGAAATGCGCTTGCCCGGCAACGGCGGCTTCTCCGCCTTGCCGAACCAAGTGTCGCACCCTCCGAGCAACAGGACCGCGCAAATGACGACCGCCAACCCGCGCACCGTACCCTCCAACAGCACGTTCGCCCGGCCGAAACTCACCCGCCTTCGGCCACTGATTGCAGTTCGGCGGCGCGCGACCGCATCCCTTGTGGCGCCCGGAGATCTGTCGCGAGGGCGGAAAAAATCTCGCCGGCCTTGGCGTTGTCACCGGCCTGCAAAGCCAGAACGCCGAGGAGTTGGCGGGCGCTGTAGCGCCACGGATTGTCCTCCGCGGTGATCGGTTGCAGCGTTCGTTCGAGTTCGACGCGATCGACGGACGACCCGGCACTCGCCAACTGATGCTGCGCGCCGAGAACGACCGCCAGGTCCCGAAGGACCGGATCCCCGGCCTCGGTCTCCAGTCTCCGATAGATCGCGATCGCGGCCTGTTGATCTCCATCCCTGGCCATCAACGCGGCCTCCTGGAAACGCGCCAGGAGCGCGTAGCCGCCGCCGGCACTCTCGGCAAGGGACCGAAACTCCGCCAGGGCCGCGGACGGATCATCGGTGGACAGGGTCATCGCCTTGACCATCTGCTCTCCCGCGGCCTCCCGCCGGCCGAGGTCATAGCTGGTCCAGCCCTGATGGCCGGCAACGCCGACCACCAGCAGAACGGCGGCGGCAATGACGAAGCCGCCGTAACTCTTCCACAGCTTGGCGTACCTCTCCTTGCGGAGATCCTCGTCAATCTCTCGAATCAAGCTGTCTTGCAAGGGGTCGGCCACGAGAAACTCCTGATTTTTCTCTTACATTCGCGCATGCCAAGAGCTGCCCGGCAAGCCGGCGCCACAATATCCCGCCCGCCCGCGCGAAGCAAACAGGCGAACAGCGGTGGGCACCGTCCGCACTAGCCGTCCCGCCACTTGATCGAGCAACCGATGCTGGCGATCTGTTGGCCGGGGCCCCGACCGGTGTCGGCCACCTGGCGCATCGCCTCATACAATTCCCGCGAAGCCCCTTCGACGGCTTCCCTGCGGGAAGCATCCAGCCGGCCTCGATACTGCAACTCCAGATCGGCGTTGAAGCCGAAGAAGTCCGGCGTACAAACCGCGTCGTAGCCGCGGGCGACTTCCTGGGTTTCGTCGACCACGTACGGAAAGGTGAACCCGTGCCGTTCGGCAAAGTCGTTCATCCTGGCCGGCGCGTCGTCCGGATAGTGTTTGTAGTCGTTGGACATGATCGCGATCACGCCGATGCCCTTCGCCTGCAAATCGCGAACGTCGCGGGCAATGCGGTCGGCAACGGCACGGACGTAAGGGCAATGATTGCAGATGAACATGATCAACGTCCCTTTCGGGCCCCTGACGTCTTCGAGGCTGTAGGTGCGGCCATCGGGATCCTCGAGACTGAAATCGACGGCCTTCCGGCCGAAATCGCAAATAGGCGTTTGGGTGGCCCCCATGTCTTGGTCCCTTTCCTAGTACCGACTTGCACAATTCCGCTGGCGAGCTTGTTAGCCGACATTCGGGATGGCGATCAACGGTGTTGACGGGGCTCACCACAATTCGCCGGAGCGCAGCCTTCGCCTTTACCTTGTCTTAACCGTGGCGGTCGATGATTTGGGACCGGAACGGCGCGAGCGGAATGCCCCGCGCGCCGAGACTCGCGGTGGTGGACGGGTCCCTCATGCGCACCCTGGTCACGATTGTTTCTCTCCTCGCACTCGCCGCCTGCGACGGGATTTCCATGTTCGGGACCGCGAGCGTCGTCGCCACCGACAAGACCCTCTCCGATCACGCCGTCTCCTACTTCAGCGGCAAGGACTGTTATACCGTGCGCAAGGAGACCGGCCGCTCCTATTGCAAGGAAGACGAACGCAACCCGACGCCCACCGTCCACTGCTATCGCAACCTCGGCGGGGTGACCTGCTACGAGAAGCAGAACCCCTACGGGGACCGGCGCAAGGAAATCGGCACCGAGGGTTACGACCTCCACCGACCGGGGTAGCTAACCCCGTTGCCGCCTAGCGGAGGGTCCGGCCGATGCAAGGGCGCGCGGTCGCCAGGCGGCCAGCGCCGAAGCAAGCCGCTCGAAAGCT
Source organism: Rhodospirillales bacterium (assembly GCA_030622775.1). Classification (GTDB taxonomy): domain Bacteria; phylum Pseudomonadota; class Alphaproteobacteria; order Rhodospirillales; family Defluviicoccaceae; genus JAUXFS01. The sequence continues at coordinate 3,507 of JAUXFS010000278.1, forward strand.
CCGTCGCTGCCGGGAATGCCGACGCGAAGCCAACTCGGCCTGTCGGCGAACCGGCGGGTGAGAATGCCGGCGGCGGCCAAGTGCTCGAACAGTTCTCCCACACGCGGGTGGTCGGCGAGGCGGAACAAGGTGGTGCCACCGGCGACGCGCAGGCCGTTGCGCTTCAGCAGACCGTCGAGCCGCCCCGCCGCGGCCGTCAACCGGACGCGGGCGGCCGTTATCCAGGCGTTGTCGGCGAGCGCCACCGCGCCGACCGCCAAGGCCGGGCCGCTCACCGCCCACGGCCCCATCGCCCGGCGCAGGCCGCCGGCCAGCGGCTCCCCGGTCAACGCGAACCCGAGCCGCATCCCGGCGAGACCGAAGAACTTGCCCACCGAGCGCAGGACCACCAGGTCCGGCCGGCCGGCGCGCGACGCCAGGCCGACCTCCGGCATGACGTCGGCAAACGCTTCGTCGACGACCAGCAGCCGATCCTTGGCCAGGGCCATGAGGCGCTCGCCGTTGATCACCCGCCCGTCCGGATTGTTGGGGTTGACGGCGACGACGACACCGGCTTGCGGAGGGACGTGATCGGGGCCGGCCACCTCCTCCACGGTATGGCCGGCGGCGAGCCAGGAAGCCTGATGCTCGCGGTAGGTCGGCC
>JAUXFS010000518.1 GCA_030622775.1 Rhodospirillales bacterium
CCGTCGTGGCTGTCGTTGGTCGCCAGGCCGAGGACCAGTCCACGGCCTTGCAGGCGGGAAAGCAGCGTCGCCAAGTCGGTCACCGGTTGCGCCGATCGGGCCGTTTCGGCGTTGAACACCGCCTCGAGGAAGCTTTCCGGATCGGCCTCGCCGAGGTCGGGATCCCGTCCCGGCGGAAGCGCCGCGAGCCAAACGTCGGCGATCTCCGCGTTGGTGCCGGCGGCGAGAGTGGAGCCCTCGGCGACGCGCCCGGTCTCGGTGTCCCATCCGCCGGCGACGAGAAGCCGGTCGGCGAGCGCCGGGTCGCCGCCGGCGAACGCCAGGGCGCCGCCGCGATAGGCTGGCCCCCAGGTCGCATGAAAATCGACGAGGGTGCCGTCCTTGTCGAACAGGATGCCCTTGACGATCCCCGGTGACTCGGCGCCGGAGCCGGTCTTGCGGATCATCGGGTCCGCCAGGCTTGCGTCCGGCTCTGCAGCCCGCGGGTCATGATCCCGTGCAGGATGCGCGCCCCCGCGCAGGTGTACGCGATCATCATCGCCATCGCCGCGGCGAATGCCAGTTCGCCCTGATCGTCCATGTTCAAGACGGCGACCGAAGCGAGGGTGGTGTCCGACGAGTAGATGAACACCACCGCCGACACGGTGGTCATGGCGTTGAGGAACAGATACATCGAGATGTCGAGGATCGCCGGCAGGCAGACCGGGACCGAGATCTTGAGGAACGTCCGGTAGAACGGCATTTTCAGCGACGCCGCGACCGATTCGAACTCCGGGTCCATCTGCTTGAGCGCGGTCACCGCGGTCAGATGGCTGACCGTGTAGAAGTGGACGATACAAGCGACGACCAGGATGGCCATGGTCCCGTACATGAAGTTGAGCGGGTTTGCGGGGTGGTTGAAGAAGAAGATATAGGACAGCCCCAGGACCATGCCCGGCACCGCCAGCGGCAACATCGCGACGGCTTGAAAGGTGGCGCGTCCGACAACGAAGCCGCGCCCCTTTTCGACCAGATAGGCGCCGAAGAAGATGATCGCCGTGCCGATGATCGCCGTGTAGATCGACATGCGGATGGAGTTGAAAAAGGAATCCCAACCGCCACCGTTGGCGAGATCGAAATCGTAGTTGCCCAGCGTCAGCTCGAGATTGTACGGCCAGAACTTGATCAGCGCCGCGTACTGGGCCATGCCGATCATGCACAGGATGAACAGCGCGATCAGCGAGCAGAAGGCGAGCATCGCCATATCGAGGCGGCGGCTCGGTTTCGGCCGGTACGGCACCGCGCGGGCGGAAAGCAGCGCCACCTGCTTCTTCTGGACCACACGGTCGACGTAAAAGGCGATCACCGCCGGCAGCAGAAGGATCACCGAGACCACCGCGCCCATCTGGAAGTTCTGCTGGCCGATCACCTGTTTGTAGATGTCGGTGGCCAGCACGTTGAAGTTGCCGCCGATGACCTTGGGGATGCCGAAGTCGGTGAAGATCAGGATGAAGACCACGAACCCGGCGCTGATCAGCCCGTACTTGCAGCCCGGGATGGTGACCATGAAGAAGGTCTTTACCGTGCCCGTGCGCAGCGCCACCGCCGCTTCGTAAAGGCGCGCGTCGGTGATCGACAGCGCGGTGATGACGACCATCAGGGCGTGGGGGAACACCCAGTAGCTGGAACCGATGATGATCCCGATGGGGCCGTAGATGGACTCGCCCATCAGCAGATCCTTGGCCACACCCTGATTGCCGAACCAGTAGACCAGGGCAATGCCGCTCAACAGCGACGGCGTCAACAGCGGGATCGCCGCCACCAGCCTGAAGAACCACTTGAACGGCATGCAGGTGCGGGTAAGCGCATAGGCATAGACGAAGGACGTGCAGAGGACGATGACCGAGGCGATGACCGCGATGTAGAGGCTGTTGACCCCGGACAGGAAAAGAGACGGCGTCGAGAAGTATTCGACAAAGTTGGCCAAGCCGACGAACGCGCCATCCTTGTTCTCGACGCTCTTGGAAAACATCAAGAACAGCGGCAACAGCACGCCGATGAGCAGGAAGACCCCGATGCCCAACATGCAGCCGCGCATGATCCAGTCGTCGCGGCCGACCTTCGGCTTGACCAAGACCGGGGCGACAGCGGTTGTGGCGACTGCGGCGGTGGCGTCGGCGTCGGTCATTGCTCAATCCCGCGGGTAGATTCGAACAAACGACGACGGAAGCCGCACCCGCAGCCTGGAGCCTACGGCAACATTCTTACGGCGCACCAGGTTGACCGAGAAATCGGCGCGGATCTCCTGTTCGCCGAAGGCTTGGCCGCGAAACCCGGCCCGGTAAAAGGAGCCGAGAAACTCCATGTGGGTGATCTCGACGTCGAGGACGTTGTCGTCGCCGTCGGCGATGTCCTGGGCGTTGATATCCTCCGGACGGATGGCGATGGTGACCGGTGCGCCGGCGGCGATGTCATCGGTCTCGCAATTGAGGACGTCGGATCCGACCTTGACCGTACCCTCGGCCTCGACCGAAGCCGGTATGAAATTCATCGTGCCGATGAAGTCGGCGACGAAGGAGGTCGAGGGCTTCCAGTAGATCTCTTCGGGCGAGCCGACGTGTTCGATGACGCCGTGGTTCATCACCACGATGCGATCGGCCATGGTCAGCGCCTCTTCCTGGTCGTGGGTAACCATGATCGTGGTGACCCCGA
>JAUXFS010000397.1 GCA_030622775.1 Rhodospirillales bacterium
CGTCAAGCGCACGGTCCACGGATACGCCGCCGCCGGTTTCGCCGGAATCGTGATCGGCGACCGGACCCCCGTGAAAACCAACGGCGGCACGCCGGCAAGGGGCGTGGTCGACCGGGACGAGGCTTTGATTCGCCTGCGCGCCGCTTGTGACGCCCGCGACGAGGGCGCCGGCATCGTCATCGTCGCCCGAACCGACGCCGGCGCCGGCGATGATTTCGACGAGGCGTTGTGGCGAGCCAGGACGTTTGCCGATCAGGGCGCCGATGTCGTCTTCCTGGGGACGCCGTGCTCCGACGCGGACCTGGAGCGCTTCTGCGCTCAGGTGCCGGCGGTGAAGATGGTCACCATGGTGCAGCACGGTGATGCGGCGAATTCGGCGCTCAACCGGCTGCAGGCGATGGACGTCAAGCTCACGGTCGATCCCCTGACCCCGATGACCGCGGCGGCCGGGGCTATGGAGCGGGCGTTGACCGCACTGAAGGAGCGGCGACCGGTGATTGGCGCCATGGAGGCGGCCAAGCTTGAAGACATCGCCGGCGTACCCCGCTACGTCGAAATCGAAAACGGCTATGTGGCCGAGAACGGGGTCCTGGTCGGCCGCCCGGCGGCAACCGTGGCGGCATCGTACGGAAGTGCGATCCATACGCCGAAATCGGCGGAGAGCGAGGAGCCGCAATCCACTCCCGGTCATTGGATTGTCGGCGCCCTTTTCGCCCTTATCGGGGTGTTTTCGCTCTATCTTGCGTCCAAGGCCGAGGACCAGATGATGTACGCGGGCGGCATCGTCTTCTTCGTCGCCAGCGTCCTGTTCATCTTCTTGCTGATCAAGAAGGTTACCGACAGCAAACACTAGCGGTCCGCCCCTTTCGCGGACGGACTCTCACAACCACCGAGCATGCTCGGACCAGCCGACCACCGGTTCCTACCACACCTGTTTGAGCGTCTTGCCGGCCTGCGGAAGGCCGCGTGAGCGCGGCGGAATCGCTGTTGCCCGTGCGGGTCGATCGCAACCGTGATCCGGCGGCCGCAATAATCGTATTGGTGAGCCCCCATAGGTTGTGGTATTGTAAGAAAAACAAGCAATAGGGAGGACTGGCGTATGAGTATCCCCCGTTCGTGGCGGACGCCGACCTCTTGGTTCGCCACCGACGCGTGGGCGTCGTTCCACCCCGTTCCTTGAAACGCCGGTGCGGCAAGCCGGTTTCGGCCGCGTGAGAGCACCACGCAGGATTGCCCGATTTGTGGGGCGAAACCCCGCCGCAAAGGAGACTTGGAAGAAGCCTGAAGACAGAAAGGATTGCGAGCGGAAGCGAGAACAACCGGGACAACAACCCGTTCGCACAACAAAAAGGGAGGACGGAAAATGCCAAGAATGGAAGTGGTTGCAGCGGTCGCGTTCGCCATCGCTCTTGCCTACCTGTGGATGAGGTGGGACGAACATCAAAAACTTCGAAAACAGAGTGTCGAGCAAAGCCTCACCGGCGCGGCCGGTGGTCGGAAAGATCGATAAATCCGGCGCCGCGGCGTTGAGCGACTCGCCGGGGAATCCCTGGCGACGGAGTGGTGTCGCGGGCCACAAGAAAACATCTTGTAGGGAGGATTGCTCCATGAACGCCACTTTCCTTCGTGGCTCTGTCTTGTTGTTGGGCTTGCTGTTGCCGATCACCGGCTGTTCGTACTCCGCATGGAAAAGCCAGGCGGCGGCCGAGCGGGGAGAGGCCGAGGCTCAACTCGACCTGGGAACCCGTTACGCCCGAGGCAAGGGCGTCGAGCGGAACGATGCCGAGGCGGCTAAGTGGTTGCGCAAGGCGGCCGACCAGGGACTCGCTCGGGCGCAGCTCGATATCGGTGTTCTTTACGCGACCGGACGAGGCGTTCCCCGGGACGACGCCGAGGCAGCGAGATGGTACCGTAAGGCGGCCGATCAGGGATTGCCCCAGGCGCAATTGAACCTGGGCTTGGCCTACGATCTTGGCCTGGGAATTCCCGTGGACAAAGCCGAGGCGGATTCCTGGTGGCGGACGGCGGCGGAGCAGGGAGACACGGGAGCGGCAAAGAACCTGGTGCAGCTTCGCGCGCAGCGGTGGACCGCGCCGGCTTGTGCCGACAACGGGATCCCGAAGGCCTGGCGGTGCCGGAAGATGCCGCAGCGCTTGTCGCCACGGCCGTGATACCGACGGTCTGGCACGGATCAAATTCGTCCGGTTCACAAAGATTGTGACCACAACTACTCCGTTTGGAGGTTTCGGCAATTCTCTTTGTGCGATAAAGTGGAACTGACGGTAAACGCAACGCCGTCGTTTAGCTGGGCCTTCCCGTGTCATCCACCCCCCCTTTGGCGCGGGAAGGTCTTTTTCTTGCGGGCACGACAGGCGCATCGGACGCCGCGGGGCGTAGAGCGCCTCGGCGGGTTACTCGGCGCGCAATGCTTCCACCGGATCCATTGTCGCCGCTTTTCGTGCCGGCCAAACTCCCGCCGCCAGGCCGATCGTTACCGCCGAGGCTTCCGCCAGAAAAGCGTATGTCCACGGCGTGTGAACGGGCAATGCCGGTAGTACCGCCTCAAGAAGTCGGGCCAAGCCGACGCCGGCGAGCAACCCGGCCAGTCCGCCGAGGGCGGCAAGAAACGCGGCCTCGCCGAGAAACAGAACCAGCACCTGCCCTCGGCGGCCGCCGAGGGCGCGCAGCAAGCCGATCTCGGCGGTGCGCTCGTTGACGGCAATGGTCATGATGGTGAAGATGCCGACGCCGCCGACCACCAGCGAGATCGCCCCCAGGCCGCCGACCGCGACGGTCAGGATGTTGAGGACCGAGCCGAGGGTGTCCAGCATCTGTTGCTGGGTGGTGACGGTAAAGTCGCGGCGGCCGTGACGGGCGGCGAGCAAGCGCTCGACCTCCCGTTCCACCGTGCTCACCGGAGCGTCCTCGGCGTAGAGGACGTCGATCTCCATCACCCCTTCGCGATCGAACAGGTCGAGCGCCCAGGCGGTGGGAATGTAGACGGAATCGTCCATGTCGAAGCCGAGCACCTGTCCCTTGGGCTCCATCGACCCGACGACCCTGAAGCGGTAGCCACCCACCCGGATCGGCTTGCCGACGGGATTGGTCCGACCGAACAGCTCCTTGCGCACCTTGTCTCCGAGAACGGCGAAGGCCCGTGCCGACCGCGGATCGTCGGCCGGCAGAAAGGTTCCGACCTCGACCGCGAACTTGAAGATCTCGGGTAGCTCGCTGCCGACGCCGTAGACGCTGGTGCGCCGGCTGTGCTTGCCGAACTCCACTGCCGCGTTGCCCTGGACCAAAGTCGGATCGTA
>JAUXFS010000256.1 GCA_030622775.1 Rhodospirillales bacterium
AGTGCACATTCCGGCGCATGCAAGTTCCGAATCGTCCTGTCACGCCATCGGTTCAACTTGATCCCCCCTCACCCCGACCACCCTTCTGACCCCCTCACCTAACCTCTCCCCCTCGAAGGGGGAGAGGGATGAGAAGGGTTGCGTCGGCGAAAGCCGGCGCTTACCCGAAGCTGGGTGAGGGGGTGAGTCCGACTCGAGGGTTTGTGCTCTAGCCCTCGGAGGATGACATCGCTAGCGGCCGATGCGCCGAATCGGGACCCAGCAGCCTGACGACCACGCCATGAAGCTGCTCGAGGCTTTCGGCGATCGTTTCACCGGAGGTTCGGACCGTCGCGTCCGCCATTCGGTGATACGGCTCGCGCGCCTTCAGGATCGCCTTCAAATCCTCCATCGCTTCGTCGTTCTTGGCCATCGGCCGCAAGTCCCCTTGGGCGATGACACGGCCCAGGTGTTCTTCCGGTGATGCCTCCACCCATACCGTATGGGTCTTCTCCAGGAGCAACGAGAAGGTCGCCGCTTCGGAAACGATACCGCCGCCGGTGGCGATGATCACGCTGTCGTGGTCGCGGATCGCCGCCTCCAGGCAACGGCGTTCGTAGCGACGGAACGCCGGTTGCCCGCTGAGCGCGAGGATCTCGCCGATGCTGCCGCCATACTCCTGCTCGACGAGCCGGTTCAGTTCGATGAACGGGAAATCGAACCGTTCGGCGAGCAGGCGGCCGAGGGTTGATTTGCCGCCCCCCCTGAGGCCGATCAGCGAAACCCGCTGTCGCTTGTCGCGCCCCCCCTTGCCGGTCAGAAGCAGTTCCACCTGGGCGCGGATCTTAGGCAATTCCGATCGCGGCGCGGTCTCCAGCAACCGCAGGATCCTGGCGAAATCCGGGCCGCCGTCACCGACGCCGACGACGAGATCGGCGAGGGGGTAGTCGACCGCCATGGCGATCTGCCGCAAAACCGCGATCGACGGATTTCCGGCGCCGCTTTCGAGTTGCGCCAGATAGCGCTCCGACACGCCGGAATCTCGCGCCAGGATGCGCCGCGCCATGCCGCGCTTGGCGCGCGCCTCGCGCACCCGCTGGCCCAGCGCCGCCAGGTAGGCCGGCATATCCCGGTTTTGGTCTGTTCTCACCCGACGACTCCGTTCACCGCGCGATGCCTTATTCTGCTTTGCATCGTCCACATGCTGCATTATATTGCCGGATAGGGGTTTGAACAATGGGTACTACGAGAGCCGACCGGGATCCGAACGAATCGGCATGAGCGAGCAGGTAAAAATCCTCGTCGGCACGATGACGGGCACGGCGGAGCTGGTTGCCAGCGAGATCGCGGAAGTCCTGGAGGACCGGGGCGCCGATGCCGAGATCGTGCTGATGGACGATCTGTCCGCGGACGTGTTCGAGCCGGCTTCAGCCTATATCGTGTGCACGTCGACGTATGGTCAAGGCGACGTTCCCGACAACGCCCGCATTCTTCTCGAGTCGCTGAAATCCGATCGGCCGGACCTTTCGGCGATCCGCTACGGTGTGTTCGCGCTCGGCGACATGACCTACGCCCAAACCTTCTGTTTCGGCGGTCGGCAGTTCGATGAAATTCTCCAGGAACTCGGCGCCCGGCGGATCGGCGAACCGGAGGAGCACGACGCGTCGTCCGGCTCGTTGCCGGAAGACGAGGCGGCCACTTGGACCGAAGACTGGTACGAACTCTACACCGCCTCGGCCGAGGCGGTGGGTTAGGGTCTGTTGACAACTGGGATAGCGCCGATGACGATCGACGAATTCAAGAGCATCGTGAAGAAGGTAACGGGAGCGCTCGCCGGCAAGACCGTTGACGGCGCTCTCGACGAGGAACTCAACCGGACATTTCCCGCCGCCGGCGCGGTGTTCTCGGAACTGTCCCAGGCCTTGCGCACCGGCATCGACGAAGGCTGGTTGTGCCCGCGCGAGCACGGCGGCATCAAGTACGGCCGGGCGATCGACGCCTCCGCCGAAACCCACGGCTTCTCGGTCGACGTGGTCGTGATGGACGACGTGGTCGGGCCCTACCACGTCCACCCGAAGGGCGAAATCGACATGATCGTCCCCGAAACCGGGGGCGCCGTGTTCGACGGCCGTGGCGAGGGATGGCTGGTGTACGGCCCCGGCACCGGACACAAACCCACGGTCTCCAACGGCAAGGCGATCGTGCTCTATTTGCTTCCCGACGGCGAGATCGATTTCACCCGTCCGAAGTAGCTCGATGCTTGTTACCCGGCATCGACAAGCCGGGAACACAGGGAGAAAAAAAATGACGGCGAAGCATGCGTTAGGCGACGACCAATACAATGCCGCAGCCGACCTGATCGGGCGCAACCTCGAGGCCGGGCGCGGCGACAAGCCGGCGTTCATCGACGTGACCGGCACCCACACTTACGCCGAGCTCGACCGTCTGAGCAACAAGGCCGCCAACCTGTTGACCTCTCGCGGCCTGCGCATGGAAGACCGGGTGTTGATGGCGATGCTCGACACGGTCGACTTCCCGGCGGTGTTTCTCGGCGCGATCAAGGCCGGCATCGTGCCGATTCCGGTCAACACCCGGCTCACCGCGGCGGACTACGCGTTCATGCTCGACGACAGCCGGGCGCGGGTTCTCATCGTTTCCGAACCGATCCTGGAGCAGTTCCTCCCCCACATCAAAAACCACCGGTTTCTGCGGACGGTGATCGTCGCCGGCGCCGACAGCCATGGTTTCGAGCGACTGAGCGACGTTCTCGAAGGGCAACCGGACAGCTTCGAGGTGGCGCCGACGCGGCGCGACGACATGTGCTTCTGGCTCTACACGTCGGGAACCACCGGCAAGCCGAAGGGCGCGGTGCACCTGCAGTCCCACCTGATCGCGACCGCCGACCTCTACGCCATTCCCACGCTTGGCCTGACAGACGAGGACGTGGTGTTCTCGGCGGCCAAGCTGTTCTTTGCCTACGGCCTCGGCAACGGGTTGACGTTTCCGATGTCGGTGGGCGCCTGCGCCATTCTGCACGCCGGACCACCGGAGCCGGACGCCGTCTGCCGGATCCTCCGCGAGAACAAGCCGACGATCTTTTACGGGGTGCCGACGCTGTTCGCGATGCTGCTCGCCGGCGACATGTTGCCCGGCCCCGGCGAGCACGCCATGCGTCTCGCCACGTCGGCGGGCGAGGCGCTGCCGGCCGACCTGCTCAGGCGGTTCAAGGAGCGGACCGGCGTCGACATCCTCGACGGCCTCGGCAGCACCGAGATGCTGCACATCTTCCTCAGCAACCGCCAGGGCGACGTCAAGCCCGGCAGCTCGGGCACCCCGATCGACGGCTACCGGCTCAGGATCGTCGACGACGACGGCAACGTCATCGACGAGGCCGGCGAGATGGGCATGCTCGAGGTCTCCGGCCCGACCAGCGCGATCATGTACTGGAACCAGCGCGAACGCAGCCGCGAGACCTTTCGCGGCCCGTGGACCCGCACCGGCGACAAGTATACGCACGACGAAAAGGGGTACTACACCTACGCCGGGCGCACCGACGACATGCTGAAGGTCGGCGGCATCTACGTTTCGCCGTTCGAGGTCGAGGGCGCGGTACTCAAGCACGAAAAGGTGCTGGAAACCGCCGTCGTCGGCCACGACGACAAGGACGGCCTGACCAAACCGAAGGCGTTCGTCGTCCTCAAGGAGGGCGGGCAGCCGTCGGAGGTGCTGGCCGAGGAGATCAAGGCGTTGGTCAGGAACGAGCTGGCGGCGTTCAAGTACCCGCGCTGGATCGAATTCATCGACGAGTTGCCGAAGACGGCGACCGGCAAGATCCAGCGGTTCAAGCTGCGGGCGCGCGGCGGTTGAGGGCAAGGGGCGGAGCCGCCGCGCCGGAGGACTTCGTCGAGACGCTGTCCGGCCGCGCGTTCGAATGCCACTGGTACCCGCCGGCGCGCGAAGGCGCCCCGACCCTGGTGTTCCTGCACGAAGGCATCGGCTCGACCGCCATGTGGAAGCGGTTTCCGGCGGACCTGGCCGCGGCGACCGGCTGCGGCACCCTGGTCTATTCCCGCCACGGATATGGCTGGTCGAGCGGGCGGGAAGCGCCGTTCGCGGTCGATTACATGCACCGGGAAGCCCTGGAAACCCTGCCGGAGCTGCTCGACAAGAGGGGGATCGAAGCCCCGGTGCTGATCGGCCACAGCGACGGCGCGTCGATCGCGATCATCAACGCCGGCGGGACCGACCGGCCGGTCCGGGCGATCGTCCTCGAGGCGCCCCACGTCTTTGTCGAGGACCTGACCATCGCCTCGATCGAACAGGCGAAAACGGCGTTCCACGTGACCGACCTCA
>JAUXFS010000511.1 GCA_030622775.1 Rhodospirillales bacterium
GCCCGGAGAGGAGCCGGCCGGCCCTCCCGACGAAAACGCCGGGTGGGAAGCGACGGCCGATGACGACGGGGCGGCAAGCGACGGCGATGGCGAGTCGTCTCGCGAGGCCACCCGGGTGCTCAACCAGGACGAGATCGACAGCCTCCTCGGATTCGACGACGACGGCGACAGCGGCGGGGACGGCGAGGGGATTCATGCGATCCTCAACAGCACGCTGGTCTCCTACGAGCGTCTGCCGATGCTCGAGGTCGTCTTCGACCGGCTGGTTCGCCTGATGTCGACCAGTTTGCGAAACTTCACCTCCGACAATGTCGAAGTGTCCATCGACAACGTCACCTCGACCCGGTTCGGCGACTACCTGAATAGCATCCCGCTCCCGGCGATGCTCAGCGTGATCAAGGCCGACGAATGGGACAACTACGGGCTGATCACCATCGACTCGGCGCTGATCTATTCGGTTGTCGACGTGTTGCTGGGCGGCCGGCGCGGCACCGCCGCGATGCGCATCGAAGGACGCCCGTACACGACGATCGAGCGCAATCTGGTCGAGCGCCTGGTGCACGTCATGCTGGGTGATCTAAGCGCCGCGTTCGAGCCGTTGAGCCCGGTGACGTTCCGCTTCGAACGTCTGGAAACCAACCCCCGATTCGCCACCATCACCCGACCGCCCAACGCCGCCATCGTCGCCCGTCTACGGGTCGACATGGAGGACCGCGGCGGCGAAATCGAGCTGGTTTTGCCCTACGCCACTCTCGAACCCGTCCGCGAGTTGTTGTTGCAGATGTTCATGGGAGAGAAGTTCGGGCGCGATCCCATCTGGGAGAACCATCTCGCCGAGGCGATGTGGTCGACCGAGATCGAACTCGAAGCGGTCATGGACGAGCGCACCATGAAACTGAAGGAAGTTTTCGAGCTGAGCGTCGGCACCAGGATCATGTTCGACGCGACGCCGAAGTCGTCGATCGAATTGCGATGCGGCAACATTCCGCTGTACGCCGCGAAAATGGGCCGTCAGAGCGACCGCATCGCGGTTCAGGTCGAACGGCGGATCGAAAAACAGGGAGCGGAAAAATAGCCGTGGATTGGTCTTTCACCCTCGACATTCTCGTCGCCGTGTTGCTGGCGATCACCATCGGATTTGCCGCGGTGCTCAACCACAGGCTTGGCAAGCTGCGCCGCGACCGGGATGAACTGTCGAAAATGGCCGCCGAATTCGGACAGGCGACGGCACACGCCGGAGACAGCGTCGGCAAGCTCAAGCTATCGACCGACACGCTGCAGGAGAGAATCGACAAGGCGCGGAGCCTCTGTGACGACCTGGTCTTTCTCATCGACCGCGGTGGAGCCGCCGCCGACCGGATCGAAAGCAAGGTCCGCGCCACCCGCGAGCATCGCGACGCCCCGGGCGCGATCCCTTTCTCCCCCGCCGCGAAGCGGCGTGCCAAAGCAAACGGCGCCGCCGGGTCGCCTCAGTCCGAAGCCGAGCGCGACCTGCTCAACGCGCTGTTGTCGAAGTGATAACGGTCTAATCCCATGCCTGGAGCGACGGAATTGCCGAAATCCATTTTTCGATTTCGCCTCCTGCCGGTCACCCTGTTCGCCGCCTCGCTGATGCTGACGGTGAAGATCAGCGGCATCTGGCAGGGCGTGGACGGCCTGTTCGACGGCTCGGTGATGGCCGCCGAGACCCAAGCCGAGACAGCCGCGCCCCCAAGCCCGCCGCCGACGAGGCCACCACCGACGAGCCTGGCGCCGACGCGCCCGCGTCGGGCGAGGACTCGGTTGCGGAAACCGCTCCCGCCGAGGAGCCGGTGGAAAGCAAATTGAGCGCGTCCGAGATCGAACTGCTGCAGCAATTGTCCGGACGCCGCGAAACGCTGGAGGTGCGCGAGCGCGCGGCGGAGAAACAGCAAGCGTTGCTCAAGGCGGCGGAGGCCAGGATCGATCAAAAGGTGAGAGAGCTCAAATCGATGCAGGCGACCATCGAGCGGCTGATCGAGACCTACGATGAACAGCAGGAAGCCAAGATCCGCTCGCTGGTCAAGATTTACGAGAACATGAAGCCCAAGGACGCCGCCCGAATCTTCGAGAAACTCGACATGGAGACCCTGCTGCTCGTCGCCGAGCGCATGAAGGAACGAAAGCTGGCCCCGATCATGGCCAAGATGGATCCGACCAAGGCCAAGGACATAACGGAGGAACTCGCTCAACTTCGGCAGGTGCTGCCCGCGTCGGCGCCGCCGGCCAAACAATCGGGACGCGGCTGAATGACCGCCGCGCCGTTGTTTACCCTGTTGCGTCAGGCCCGTGCCATCGGGACTCCCGTCTGAGTGAGCACGCCGCCGGAACCGCGCGATTTTGTCGCCGTCGGATGGGACAAGCCGCCCCGCGACGAACCACCGCAGGGCGGAAGCACCGTGACCCTGTTCCTCGCCCTTTATCTGCTGGTTCTCGCTTTTTTCATCGTGTTGGTGAGCATCTCCTCGCCGGAAAAGGTCAAGTCGAACGCGGTGATGGACAGCCTCACCTCGGTGTTCTCGTCGGTGTTGCCGCCGACGACGTCGCCGACCGCCTTCACCGCCGACGAAGGGGACGTGATCGCCGCCCGGGAGTTTCAGCGGACCATCTCCGACATGTTCGCGACCCAACTCAGAGTGGCCAGGGTCGAGGAAGTGCGACCGGGTCGACTGATGCGCGTCTCGCTGCCGATCGAGGCCTTGTTCCAAGGCGGAC
>JAUXFS010000065.1 GCA_030622775.1 Rhodospirillales bacterium
CCGTGGCCAGCCTTGTCCTCGCCGGCGGCGTTTCCACCGCGTTTGCCGGGGCCACCCTCGACTCGGTCAAGAGCCGTGGCGAACTGAACTGCGGGGTCCATACCGGCCTTCCCGGTTTCAGCGCCCCGGACGACAAGGGGATGTGGAAAGGCCTTGACGTCGACATGTGCCGCGCCGTCGCGGCGGCGGTCCTCGGCGACGCAACGAAGGTCAAGTTCGTTCCGTTGACGGCCCAGCAGCGGTTTACCGCCCTGCAATCGGGCGAGATCGACATGCTGTCGCGGAACACGACCTGGACGCTTTCGCGTGACACCGCCCTCGGGCTCAACTTCACGGTGACCACCTATTACGACGGCCAGGGTTTCCTGGCGGCCAAGAAACTCGGCGTCAAGAGCGCGCTGGAGCTGGGCGGCGCCACCGTCTGCGTGCAGACCGGAACCACCACCGAGCTCAATCTCGCCGACTACTTCCGCGCCAACGATATGGAGTTGAACTCGCTGACGATCGAAGCCTACGAGGAGGTCACGGCGGCCTTTCTCTCCGGGCGCTGCGATGTTCTCACCTCCGACGCCTCCCAATTGGCGACGATCCGGGCCAACGATACGCCCAACCCCGCCGATTACGTCGTTCTGCCGGAGATCATCTCCAAGGAGCCGCTGGCGCCGGCCGTGCGCCACGGCGACGACGAATGGTTCGACGTGGTCAAATGGTCCATCTACGCCACCTTGGAATCGGAAGAGAAGGGTATAACCTCGAACAACGTGGACCAGGCGAAGGGCAGCGCGGATCCCACCGTCAAGAGGCTGCTCGGCGTCACCCCCGGCATGGGTAAGAATCTGGGTCTCGACGAGGCATGGGCCTACAACATCGTCAAGCAGGTCGGTAACTACGGCGAGATCTACGAGCGCAACGTCGGCATGGACTCCAAGCTGCAGTTGCCGCGGGGGCTCAATGCCCAGTGGACCAAGGGTGGGCTGATGTACTCGCCGCCGATTCGGTAGAAGGCGTTACCGCCGCCCCCGACCCAGGGGGCGGCGGTTCGGTCCTTGAGCCCGTCGATGCAGCAATCTCTCGGCCAGCCGGCAAAACGTAGCGCTTGGTGGAACGACGCCCGCGTGAGGGGCGTTCTCTCCCAGGTTTTCGTTCTCGGCGGCATCGGCCTGCTCGTCTGGTACCTGGTTTCCAATACCCTCGCCAACCTGGAGACCCGCAGCATCGCCACCGGTTTCGGGTTCCTCGAACGCGAAGCGGGGTTCGCCGTCAGCGAGAGCCCGATCCCATACAGCGCCGCCGACACCTACTACCGCGTTCTGGTCGTCGGGATCCTGAACACGTTGAAGGTTTCCATCGTCGGCATCGCCCTGGCGACCCTTTTCGGCACCCTCGCCGGCGTGGCGCGCCTGTCCAGCAACTGGCTCGTCGCCAAGTTCGCCACGATCTACGTGGAGGGCCTCCGCAACATCCCGATCCTGCTCCAGTTGTTCTTCTGGTATACGGTGATCACCCAGACGCTGCCCGGTCCCCGGCAGGCGTTCAATCCGATGCCGGGAGTGTTTCTCAGCAACCGTGGCCTCCAATATGCGGAACCGGTCTGGGACCCCACCTACGGGCTGATGGCCGGAGCGCTGGCCGTCGGCATCATCGGAGCCTGGGCGCTGGGGCGTTGGGCGCATAAGCGCCAGGAGCGCACCGGGCGGCTGTTTCCGACATTCCGCGTCGGCGCGGCACTGATCCTCGGGCTGCCGGTTCTCGCCTACGTCCTCGGCGGTGCGCCGACGGAGTTGGACGTGCCCGCGCTTAAGGGGTTCAATTTCCGTGGCGGCGGCACCGTGACCCCCGAATTCGCGGCGCTGCTGGTCGGGCTCGTCCTCTACACCGGAACCTACATCGCCGAGATCGTCCGCGGCGGCATTCTCTCCGTCTCCCACGGCCAGACCGAGGCGGGGCTGGCATTGGGCCTCAGCCGCGGGCTGGTCATGCGGCTGATTTTGCTTCCCCAGGCGCTCCGGGTGATCATTCCGCCGCTGACCAGCCAGTATCTGAACCTGACCAAGAATTCGTCGCTGGCGGTGGCGATCGGTTTCCCCGACCTGGTCAGCGTCGCCAACACGTCGATCAACCAGACCGGCCAGGCGGTGGAAGGCATCGCCATCATCATGGCCGTCTACCTGACGGTCAGCCTGTCGATCTCGGCGTTCATGAACTGGTACAACCGTAAGATCGCCCTGCAGGGAGTCCGTTAGCCGATGGCGCGAAGCGGCGAAACCCCCGGACAGATCATTGCCCGCGAAGAGGAGCCGAAGGACGTGAGCCTGCCGCCGCCGAAGGCTCCTCCAACCAGCCCCGTCCTGGCGGTCGACTGGGTCCGACAGCACCTGTTCTCCAGCGTTCCCAACACGCTGCTGACCCTTCTCTGCTTCTGGCTGTTGTGGGAGACCGTGCCGCCGCTGATCGACTGGGCATTGATCGGCGCGGTATGGTCCGGAGGCGACCCGCAGCTCTGCCGCGACGCGGACGGCGCCTGCTGGGCGTTCATCACCGAGAAACACCGGTTCATTCTGTTCGGCCTCTATCCCTTCGACGAGCAGTGGCGGCCACGCCTGGCGATGGCGTTGTTCGTGGGAACGCTGTTGGTCTCTTCCTACCCGCCGTTCTGGCGGCCCTGGCTCGGGTTGCTGTGGGTCGCGGTGTTCACGTCTTGCGGCATTCTGATGTGGGGCGGCGTTTTCGGGTTGACCCCCGTGGACAACACCCGCTGGGGCGGCGTCCCATTGACCTTGATCCTCGCGGTCGTCGGCCTTGTTTGCGCGTTCCCGCTGTCGATCCTTCTCGCACTCGGCCGAAGGTCGGATCTACCGGCGATCCGGATGGTTTGCGTCGGCTTCATCGAGCTGATCCGCGGCGTTCCCCTGATCAGCGTTCTGTTCATGGCCTCGGTGATGTTTCCCCTGTTCCTGCCGGAAGGGGTGACCATCGACAAGCTGCTCCGCGCCCAGGTCGGCATCATTTTGTTCACCGCCGCCTATCTCGCCGAGGCGGTGCGCGGCGGACTGCAATCGATCCCGCGCGGCCAGTTCGAAGCCGCCGACGCCATGGGCCTCTCCTACTGGAAGAAGACGCTGCTGATCATCCTGCCGCAGGCGCTGAAGGTGGCCATTCCGCCGATCGTCAACCAGTTCATCAGCATGTTCAAGGACACCTCCCTGGTCATCATCATCGGCCTGTTCGACCTGCTGACCACGGCGAAGACGGCCCTGGCCGACCCGCCGTGGCGGGCCTTCTACATCGAAAGCTACCTGTTCGCGGCGATGATCTATTGGGCCTTCTGCTTCTTCATGTCCCGCTACAGCCAATATCTGGAGCGCCGGCTGGAGACGGGCCACAAGCGCAGTTGAGGAGAAGGACGCGATGACACCTGGCGACACCCTGGGCGATACCCCGAATTCCGGAGCGGCGATCACCCTCGAAAGCGTCCACAAATGGTACGGCGCCTTTCACGTGCTGCAGGACATCAACCTGACCGTCCAGCGCGGCGAACGGGTGGTGGTATGCGGCCCGTCGGGATCTGGCAAGTCGACGATGATCCGCTGCGTCAATCGGCTGGAGGAGCACCAGGAGGGCAAGATCATCGTCAACGGCATCGAACTCACCAACGACGTCAAGGCGATCGAGGGTATCCGCCGCGAGGTCGGCATGGTGTTCCAGAGCTTCAATCTGTTCCCGCACCTCACGGTGCTCGAGAACCTGACGCTGTCGCCCATTTGGGTGCAGAAGCGGCCGAAGAAGGAAGCCGAGCAGGCGGCGATGGAGTACCTGGAGCGGGTTCACATCCCGGAACAGGCGAAAAAGTATCCCGGGCAGCTTTCCGGCGGCCAGCAGCAACGGGTGGCGATCGCCCGGGCGCTGTGCATGAAGCCGTCGATCATGCTGTTCGACGAGCCCACCTCCGCCCTCGATCCGGAGATGATCAAGGAGGTTCTGGACGTGATGGTCGGACTTGCCGAGGCCGGGATGACGATGATCTGCGTGACCCACGAGATGGGCTTCGCCAAGACCGTCGCCAACAACATGGTGTTCATGGACGAGGGCTCGATTGTCGAGATGGCGCCGCCCAAGGAGTTCTTCACCAATCCCAAGAGCGAACGGACGCAGAAGTTCCTCAGCCAGATCCTCACCCACTAGAGCACAATGCATTGAGGTGAACTCACCCCCTCACCCAACTTCGGGTAGGCGCCGGCTCTCGCCGCCGCAACCCTTCGTATCCCTCTCCCCCTTCGAGGGGGAGAGGAAAGGTGAGGGGGTGGATCGACACAAACGCAAAATGCTCTAACGGCCAGCCGGTCAGGGGTCGCCGAGCACCGCCCGGCACGCCGGCGGAAGGTCGTTCAGGGTCAGCCGCTTGGGCGGCAGCTTGCGCAGCCGTTCGAGCTCCGCCTTGGCGTCGTCGGAAAGCCACCAGGCGAGAGTCTCGTCGCAACCGTCGCCGGGAGGGACCGGCGCCTGATTGCCGCAGGCCGCGTCCTCGGGCGGACAGCGCAGGCGGACGTGGAAGTGATAGACGTGTCCCCACCACGGACGGATCTTGGCGAGCCAGCCTCGATCCCCGACAGTCGTCGCGCACAGCTTGCGTTTGATCGCCGCGCCGACGAAGATCCGCTCGACCTCGGCGAAACCCGCGGCAGTGCGCAGCAGCCGGGCGTGAGCGTCCGTCCACTCGGCGGGTTCGACGGTTTGGCCATTGCCCGAAACGACGGAAACGGCGGAGCGGCTCTCCCGTTCGGCCTCCGACAACGGGCGGTCTTCCGGCTGGAACCAGATATCAACGTCGAGGCCGATCTGATGGCTGCGGTGGCCGGAACTCATCGGGCCGCCGCGCGGCTGGGCGAGGTCGCCGACGAGCAGGCCGTCCCAGCCCTCGGCGCGCATCGTCTCGGCAAACCCTTCGATGAACCGGATCAACCGGGGATGGCCGTAGAACCGGTCGCGTGACAGCCGCATCACCTGGTAGCCCGGCCCGTCGGCCGGCAGCGCCACGGCGCCGGCGAGGCAACCCCGGGCATAGCCGCCGATGGCCAGTGCCGGCGGCGGCGCGGGGTCGCGCACGTCCCCCCAATCCGGCTCGGCGGCGGTGATCGGCCCGGCGAGGGCGAACAACAGTATCGCCGCCGCAACCACCCAACCCAGCACGCTCTTCATTGGCCTCGCTTTCGCCTCGATCCCATGCGGCGATCTTTAGCCGATGACGGCAGTAGCGTGCCAGCGGTTTGATGGCCGATACCGGCTCCCCATTCAGTATCCCAGCGTCAGCGCCCCCGGGCGGCGCGGGTCGGAGGCGCCGTAGAAGCCTGAATCGGTGCGCATCACCGACTGGGTGCTGCCCATGGCGTTCTTGATCACGACGTTTTGCCCCTTGGCGGCGAGCAGGCTCACCGTGTCGGGGCTCAGGCCGACCTCGACCCGCAACTGGTCGGGCAGCCACTGGTGATGGACGCGCGGCGCGGCGGTGGCGGCGGCGACGTTCATGTCGTGGTCGATCATGTTGAGGATCAGTTGCAGCGTCGTGGTGATGATCCGGCTGCCGCCGGGGCTGCCGGTGGCGAGGAACGGCTGGCCGTCCTTGAACACGATGGTCGGGGTCATCGAGCTCAGCGGCCGTTTGCGCGGCTCGATGGCATTGGCCGCGCCGCCGATCAGTCCGTAGGCGTTGGGCACGCCCGGTTTCGACGAGAAGTCGTCCATCTCGTTGTTGAGCAGGATCCCGGTGCCGGCGGCGACGATGCCGGTGCCGTAGCTGAAGTTGATGGTGTAGGTGTTGGAGACGACGTTGCCCGCCGCGTCCATCACCGAGAACTGGGTGGTCTCGTTGCTCTCGAACGGCATCGGGTTGCCGGGCGCGATCTCGTCCGCCGGCTTCGCCCGGTTCCGGTCGATCTTGGCCCGGAGCGACGCGGCGTAGGCCTCCGAGGTCAAGCCCTTGACCGGGATGTCGGCGAAGTCCGGATCGCCCAGGTACTTGCTGCGATCGGCGTAGGCCAGCTTCATCGCCTCGGCCATCAGGTGGATGGTCTCCGCCCCGTTGTGGCCGAGATAGCCGATCGGGTAGCCCTCGAGGATGTTGAGGATTTGGACAAGGTGAACGCCGCCAGAGCTCGGCGGCGGCATCGAGGCGATCTCGTAACCGCGATAGCTGCCGCGAACCGGCTCGCGGACCACCGGCTTGTAGGCCTTGAGGTCATCGAGGGTGATCGGGCCGCCACGCGCCTTCATGTCGGCGGCGATCTTCTCGGCGATCGCCCCTTGGTAGAACGCCTGCGCCCCATGCTCGGCGATCTGCTTCAGCGACCAGGCGAGGTCCTTCTGGACCAGCCTCTCCCCCGCCCGGTACGCAGAGCCGTCGGACTTGAAGAAGATCTTCATCGTCTCCGGCCAGGCCTCCAAGCGCTTGCGCCGCTTGTTGAGGGATTGCGCGAGATCGGCGCTCACCACCATGCCGTCCTCGGCGAGGCGGATCGCCGGTTCGAGGACCTTGGCCAGCGGCATCGATCCGTACCGCTCCTGCGCCAGCGCCAAGCCGGCGACGGTGCCGGGCACGCCCACCGAATAGTAGCTGAACCGGGATTTCTTGTTATCGACGTTGCCTTCGGCGTTCAGGTACATGTCCTTGTGCGCCGCGGCGGGGGCCATCTCCCGGTAGTCGAGGGCGATGGTTTCGCCCTTGTCGGCGCTATGGATGATCATGAACCCACCGCCGCCGAGGTTGCCGGCGCGCGGCAGAGTGACGGCAAGGGTGAAGCCGACGGCGACGGCGGCGTCGACGGCGTTGCCGCCGCTCTCGAGGATTTCGAGCCCGACCCGGGTCGCCCGCGCCTCCTGGGTCGCGACCATGCCGCGGCCGCCGACAACCGGATGGAAGATGTCCCGCTGCGAGATGATCGCCGCTTGCTGGGCGGCGACGACGACCGGCGCGGCGAGCAACGCGATCAGCACGACCAGCGGCGTTAGTGCGCTGGCGCAACGGCGGTATCGATCGGACATGACTCCCTCCTCGAGTTTTGATTATAGCTGATCCGTCAGGTCGTGCCTCGGCACTATCGAGTCAAGCACGAAGTCCGGCGGTGGTCATTGCGGATGCCCCTTCGTCAGCCATGCAGGCGTGGCCGGCATTGAACGGCGTTGACAAACTGTAGCCGCGCGGATACGGTTTGGTTGCGATGGAGATTCGCAAAACGGCGGTTTATGCCAAGTGGCTCGATGGGTTGCGCGATATCCGGGCGCGAGCCCGGATCTTGGTGAGAGTCGAACGCTTGGCCGCGGGAAATCCGGGCGATGCCGCCCCTGTCGGCGAAGGCGTGTCCTAGTTGCGGATCCACTATGGGCCCGGCTATCGAGTGTATTACAAGCAGCAAGGGCGTGAGTTGGTCATTTTGTTGGCTGGCGGCGATATGCGCACTCAGACCAAAGACATTATGACCGCCCTGCGCCTTGCTGGCGATCTGTAGGAATGCGCTATGAGCAAGACCGTCACCACCCGCTACGATGTCGCCGAGCACCTTCGCACCCCGGAGGAAATGGCTGCTTATCTGGAAGCCTGTCTTGATGAGGCCGAGGGCGATGCTGCTCTTATCGCACAGGCACTCGGCGACATCGCCCGCGCGAAAGGGATGTCGCAAGTCGCACGCGATGCGGGTCTTTCACGTGAGAGCCTCTACAAGGCACTGTCGGGAGACAGATCCCCGGGCTTTGACACGATCCTCAAGGTCGTGGCGGCTTTGGGCTTGGAACTGCACGCTGAGGCAGCGCGCGTAGCAAGCAATGCGGCCAGACAAGGCGCTCCAGCCGACGTTCGCACCTCGCGCAGCTGAGCTTGACCTCATGGGTCGGAGAGAACGCAAGAC
>JAUXFS010000320.1 GCA_030622775.1 Rhodospirillales bacterium
CTCCCCAACTTGGAGGCCTTCGGTGCGGAGTTGGACGGCCGTTTCGCTCAAATCGAGCGCATGCTGAGCGGTGAAGAACCGACCACGACGCCAAAACCCATCACCCTGGCGGTCGACCCTGCGGAGGTGGGCGCCCTCACCCATTTTCAGAAGGCGGCGTTGGCGGTGACCAAGACCCGACTCGACCGCCTCGAGACGCTCAGCCGCTCACTGTTTGCCTGCGTCCAAGACATCAAGGGATACGCCCGAGAAACCTCGAAATCCCCCGTGGAGGGAATCGTCCGGCGGGGTCTCGCACTCGATCCGGATCGATTCGCCGCGGCCGCACGGGTCATGGCGGCGCTGTGGATTGGGTTCCTCGTGTGGATCTATCTCAACCCGCCGGGACACACGACTTTCGTTTTCATGACCGCCCACTGGGCACTGGGCGCCACGCTGTTGCGCGCCAACCCATCGAAGTTGTTACCGGGACTCGTTCTCGGCATCGTTCTCGCCGGGATCGCGTATGTCTTTGTCATGCCGCATCTTTCGGGCTACGCCGAGCTCGGGCTGATGCTGTTCGGCGTGACCTTCGGGGCCTTTTACCTGTTGTCGGAACCACGCCATCGACTGACGAGGTCACTCTCCATGGCGATGTTCAACGTCTTGATCGTCGTCGGGAACGAGCAGAGCTACGACTTTGCCCACTATGCCAATACCTCGGCCGCAATCCTGTTATCGCTGGCGGTCGCGGTCGCCGTCTTTTACGTTCCCAGGTCGCCGCGCCCGGAAAAGGTATTCCCGCGGCTGCTCCGCCGATTCTTTCGACATGCCGAGTTTCTGATGTCGCGTCTCGCCCTCGACCGGGACGACCGGAAGGGCCTGGCGACCCGCTGGCGGATGGCTCTTTACCGCAACGATCTGATGGAGATGCCGGAGAAGCTCGCCGCCTTGGGCCAGCGCATCGACTACCGCATGTTGCCCGATACCACGCCCGAGCAGGTGCAGGCGTTGGCGACGAGCCTGCAGGCCCTCGCTTGGAGGATCAAGGAACTGGTCGATGCGCGCGAGGCTCCGCAAGCCGATCTTCTGGTGGAGGCGGTGCTCGAAGATGTCCGGGCCTGGCGTATGCTCGTTCAACGGCAGTTCCGGCTCTGGGCCGACGACCCGGTGCTCGCGGTCGAGCCGGGCGTCGATATCCGGGACCGATTGACGACGCGGATCGCCAAGTTGGAGGCGTCAATCGGTGAGACGTTGCGGGTCGCCGGTGAAGGAAAATTGAGCGAGGGGGACTACGAGAATTTCTACCGTTATCTTGGCGCCTTCCGGGGCCTGTCCGAAAGCGGAATCGAGTATGCGCGGCAAGCCCAGGAGATCGACTGGGCGCGGTGGCGGGAAGCCCGGTTTTAATGTATGCGATGGAGTGAGGAAGGCGCGATGCAGTTCATCCCCAGTGAAGTCTCGATCTACGGGGTCTATTTCCCGCCCTACCTGCTTGCCGGCATCCTCGGCGTGGTGTTGGCGGGGGTGACCGCGATGGTGCTCAACCGCTATCGCCTCTCCCGGTTCTTCTTCTATCCGCCCCTGGTCTTTCTCGCCCTCGCCGTCATCTACGGCGGGCTGATCAGCATCTTTCTCATTCCGGCGTGAGGATCATGAGCAACCTCCTAAAAATCCTTCTGACCGGCGCCGTCGTCCTCGTCGCCGTCGCCATCGTCGCCTACAAGTACTGGGACTACTTCACCAATCCATGGACGCGGGACGGGCAGGTCCGCGCCCAGGTGATCCAGATCACCCCGCGCGTCTCCGCCCCGATCGTCAAGCTGCCGATCGAGGACAACCAACTCGTCAAAACCGGCGAGCTGTTGTTCGAAATCGACCCACGCACGTTCGCCGCCAACCTCGATCAGGCGCGGGCCAACCTGGACAAGACCCGGGACGACATCAAGGCGTTGGGAAAACAGGTCGAGGCGGCGGCGGCGGCGGTCGATGAGTACGAGTCGCAGATCGGGCAGGTGAAAAGCGCCATCAAGAGATATGCCGCCAGCTTGGCGGACGCCAAGGCCAACTTCCAACGGATGAGCCAGGCAGTCAAAAGCGGCGCCGTATCGAAACAAACACTCGACAACGCCAAGGCCAAGAATGACGTGGCTCAGGCCCAACTCGAGCAAGCCCAAGGCCGCCTGATCGAGGCGGTCGCCGCGAAGCTCCAGGCGGAGGCGGATCTGGCCAAGGACAAGGCCAACCTCGGCGCCGCGGGCGACCAGAACGCCCGCCTCCGTGCCGCCAAGGCCGCGGTTCTAACGGCGGAGTTGGATCTGGAGTTCACCCAGGTCAAGGCCCCCGTCGACGGCTACGTCACCAATCTCAACCTGCGTCTCGGCGACCAGACGGTGGCCAACCAGTCCGCATTGGCGCTGGTGGACATCAACAGCTATTGGATCAGCGGGTATTTCCGGGAAACCCTGATCAGGGACATTCAAAAGGGCGACCGGGCGATCGTTACCCTGATGACCTACCCCGACATCCCGCTCGAGGGCCGCGTCCACAGCCTCGGCTGGGGCATCTCCCAGGACGACGGCAGCACCGGCTTCGAGTTGCTGCCGAGCATCAGCGCCACCTTCGAGTGGATCCGCCTCGCCCAGCGCGTCCCGGTCCGCGTTCATCTCGACAAAGTCCCCGACGAGATCAAGCTGCGGGTCGGCACCACCGTTTCCGTCCTGGTGATGACCGGCGCCGCCGGCAAGGAAGGCGGCAAGCCGGTCCCGGCGGTCCCGCGGCCGCTTCAGTGACCGTCGGGTACTTTGTCGCGGTAAACGCGCATCGGGATGTGCCGATCAGCACGAATCCGCGTGAACAACGGAGGACTGTCGCAAAATGGCAAGTAATTCGTTGCGCTAACGGATATCGGTCAATCTCAGGGTAAAGGTCGTTCAATCAAAATCGGCCGATAAACCGAGGAGATTGCCAGGCAGGAGATTGCCAGGCAAAAGTCGAACCACGGTCCGAATCACTTTCGACAGCCGAATGGGTCAGCGTTCTCGGCTGGCTGGAGGTGCTGGCCGGGAGATCCCGAATAAAGGGAGCGAGGAGCGGGAACATGATTCACCACGTACGGAGCAAGGCGTCTTCCTGGAAGAAGGCAAGACTTCCGGTCTTCACCCCGGAGACGACGGCGGCGGAGGCGCTGGCCGACATCGTCCTCAGCGGCATCAATCACCTGCGCGGCAACGAGGCCTGCGTGCTGACGGGCGCCCACGAGGAAGGCGTCCACCAGATGCGGGTGGCGACACGGCGGCTGCGGTCCTGTTTGATCATCTACGAGGGCTTGCTGCCGGCCGAAGAGCGGCGCCATCTGGTCAAGGAACTGAAGTGGCTGATCGGCGAGCTCGGTCCCGCGCGTGACTGGGATGTCTTCCTGGCCGAGATCCTTGGGCCGGTCGTCAAAGACCTGCCCGACGAGGCCACGCTCGGTTTGCTGCGGTCCGAAGCCGAGGATCAGAGAGACCGCGGCTATAAGCGCGCCCGGGCGGCGATCCAATCGGAGCGCTACGTCGGGCTGGCCCTGCTGCTCAGCGCGTGGGCGAGAGGCCATCGCTGGCACGAGCACGCCTCCGACGACGGCCCCCCCGAACTGTTCGTCCCGGCGTCGGTCTTCGCCCGCAAGGTGATCGACGAGCGATACCAGGAGGTGCTGCGCGCCGGCGAAGCCTTCGAGTCGTTGAGCGAAGAGGAACGGCACGGATTGCGGATCGAAATCAAGAAGCTACGATACGCCGTCGAGTTCTTTGGCTCGCTGTATCCGAAGACCAAGCTCGCCGGCTACCTCGCCGCCCTGAAGAAACTTCAGGACGGCCTCGGCGCCAACAACGATCTCACGGTC
>JAUXFS010000035.1 GCA_030622775.1 Rhodospirillales bacterium
CCCAACAGATCCCGGCACCGCATCCCGGCCAAGCCGGCGCGACGACACGGGCCGGCGCGGCGA
The DNA here is from genome assembly GCA_030622775.1 of Rhodospirillales bacterium. Lineage (GTDB taxonomy): Bacteria > Pseudomonadota > Alphaproteobacteria > Rhodospirillales > Defluviicoccaceae > JAUXFS01. The sequence continues at coordinate 64 of JAUXFS010000035.1, forward strand.
CTCGGTCCAGCGCCACGACACAGGCCGGCGCCACGACACAGGCCGCCGCCGCCGGTAGCGTCCCGAACATCGCCGCCGGATCCGCGGTGGCGCCCACCGAAACCGTGGACGGCGATGCGGCCGGCCTCGCGGGCACATTGAACAACCCGCGCGGAACCGGTCTCGCGGCCACCCAGGCGAGCGGCGCCGGCAAGCTCGCGTCCCAACACCCCCCGGTCGCCGATCAGATCTCGGTCCACATCGGCAAGGCGGTCAAGGCCGGCGTCGACAGGATCGAGATCCGGCTCAAACCGGAGAGCCTGGGCCGCGTCGACGTGCGCCTGGAGGTGGCCCGCGACGGCCGCGTCATCGTCGCCGTGACCGCCGAAAACCGCGACACCCTGGAGTTGTTGAAGTCCGACGCGCGCGGCCTCGAACGGGCGCTCCAGGACGCCGGATTGAAGGCCGACTCCGGCAGCCTGAGCTTCAACCTGCGCGGTCACGACACCGCCGCCCGGCACGGTGGCGGCTCCGACCCGAACCCGCCGGCCGCCGAGACCGGCGACGGCGGCGCGGAGGATGGCGACGAACCTGCCGCCGCTCCGAACGCCGCCTACCCGCAAGGCGGCGTCATGCCCGACGGACGGATCGACATCCGTGCGTAATCAATTGCAGAGAAAGTCCAGCCGATGATTCTACAAGGCACCTCGAGCTCGACCGCCATCGCCGGCGGAAAAGCGGCCACCGACCAGCAGAAACTGGAGGAGGACCTCAACCAGTTCCTCAATCTGTTGATCACCCAGTTGCAGAACCAGGACCCGCTGGATCCGCTGGACGCCAACGAGTTCACCTCGCAACTCGTACAATTCGCCGGCGTCGAACAGCAGATCTACCAGAACGCCAGCCTGGAGAAACTGGTGACGGGGCAACAGAACACCCAGGTTGCCGCCATGGTCAGCTTCCTCGGCACGACCGTCGAAGCAACCGGCAATAGCGTAGCGCTGGAGAACGGCAGCGCGGTGATGACCTACGCGCTCGGTGAAACCGCCAGCGAGACGACCATCGCCGTGAAGGACGCGGCGGGCGAGATCATCGCCATCGCGACCGGTAAAACCGCCGCCGGCCGCCATACCTTCGAATGGGACGGCCGCGATTCCGCGGGCGCCTCGTCGCCGGACGGAGCCTACACCGTGGAGGTCAGCGCCAAGCGGCCCGACGGATCGTTCATCGACGTATCGACCACCATGTTCGGCCGGGTCACCGGCGCCGCCATCGAGGACAACAAGGTCGTCCTCTCCATCGGCGAGGTGAACGTCGCGATGGAAGACGTGCTGCGGGTCGAAGAAACCGAAACGACGGAAGACGGGGAAAGCGACTCTTGATTCTACCGAGCAACGGCTGTCTCGCGCCGACCACGGTTCGTTTCACGGCGGCGGCCGGCCCAAACACCGCAAGATACGAAAAAGGAGATAAGATATGAGCTTGTTCAGCGCATTGACGGCAGGCGTGTCCGGCCTTTCGGCACAGAGCAGCGCGATGAGCGCCATCGCCGACAACATCACCAACGTCAATACCGTCGGTTACAAGAACGCCGATGTCGATTTCCAGACTCTGGTTACCAGGCAGACGACGTCCAGCTTCTACTCGGCGGGCGGGGTGCGGGCGCAGACCAAGAACACCTTCGACGTGCAAGGCCTGCTGCAACCCTCCAGTTCGCAGACCGATATCGCCATCTCCGGCGACGGCTTTTTTGTCGTTAACGAAGCCAGCCAGCCGGTAACCGGTGACCAGTACCTGTTCACCCGGGCGGGATCCTTTGCCCAGGACGATGAGGGTTTCCTGAAAAATACCGGTGGCTTCTACCTGCAGGGATGGCCGACGGACCCCTCGGGAAACGTGATTCTTCCCTCCAACAGCAACGCGTCGCTCGCCAATCAGAGCATTATTTCGAATGACTTCCTCGAAACGATCAATCTCAGCCGCGTCGGCGGCGGAGCCTCGTCGACTTCCAACATGACGCTCGGCGCCAATCTACCGGCCAACGCCGCGATCGGTGATGTTCAGCGGATCGACACGTTCTTCTTCGATTCCCTGGGCTCCGCCAACTCCCCGACCTTCGCCTTTACCAAATCCGCGGCGAACGAGTGGGACTTGACCGCCGAACCGCCCACGGGAAGCGCGGTGGCCACCCTGTACGACAGCGCCGGAGGCGTGTACCAGAGCACCGGCCACCTGGAGTTTAGCGCGATCCCGGACGCGGGCCAGAGCGTCATCATCGGCGGGACCTCCTACTCGTTCGTCAACGGCGCATCACCCGTCGGCGACGACAACATCCAGGTCGACGGCGGGCGAACCCTCAGCCAGGTCGTCGCCGACCTGCGCGACGAGGTCAACAACGACCTCGCCGGCACCCCCGCATCGAACAGCCCGCGGGATGCACGGGTGCTGCTGATCACCGGCGATGCGGTGAACCCGGATATCACCATCGATCCCAACGGCGTTTCCTCGGGCGGCTCTCCGGCCTCCCGGCAGACCAATGCCTTCACGGTCCAGGATCGCGACAACACCAACGCCGGGATCATCTTCAGTGCCGCGGGCGTTCCCGCCGCCTTTAACATCGACAAAATGTCGGTGCTCGGCTTCGAAAACGGCGCCGCCGACATGAACGACGTCGATCTCGACGGCGACGGCACGATCGATGTCGAACGCGTCACCCTTGATCTCGGCTCCATCGGCGAAATCAACGGCATGACCCAGTTCGACGGCGAGTTCACCCCCAACGTCATGCAGCAAAACGGATCGCCGTTCGGGACCCTGGCGGGCATCTCGATTTCCGCCGAGGGGGTCGTGGAAGCGTTGTTCGACAACGGTGAGAGCCGGCCGATCTACAAAATTCCGGTCTCGACCTTCGTCAATCCCAATGGCCTCGGCGCCAGGACCGGCAATGTCTGGAACGAGACCGTGGCCGCGGGCGACGCCACCCTACGAGAAGCCAGCATCGGGCCCGCCGGTGAGATCATCCAGAGTTCCTTGGAGGGGTCCACCGTGGATATCGCCGAGGAATTCACCGATATGATCATCGTCCAGAGGGCCTATTCGGCGGCCACCAAAATCATCAGCACGGCCGATGAGATGCTGGACGAACTGGCCCGCATCAAGCGTTAGGCGTGATCGAGCCGCGCTGAAAAATCACCCCCCGAGGGGAGGGACGGCCGGATGAGCCCCGGCCGTCCCTCGCCACGGGGAATTCGCGCTCCACGTCCGACACGCACCGAAAACCGGCGGGCTTCCCGGCCCGCGACACCGGTACTAGGCAAACGTTGCCTAGCATTAACCGGTTTTTCATCAAGCCTGTCTAGGGTGACGCCACGGGGAGAAACCCCGAAGGTTCAATATTCTAGACCCGGTGCGAGGGAAAGATCATGGAGGTAGTTCTCCAGGTCATGCGAAATCTCGGTCCGACGCGCCTTGCGCTCATCGGCGGGGTGATGCTTGGGCTGGCCGGTTTCTTTTTCTGGATCATCTCGCGTCTGGCCACCCCCCAGCTCGAGCTGCTCTACGCCGACCTCGACATGAACGACTCGGCGCGGATCGTGTCGCAACTCGAGAGCGCCCAGATCCCCTATGAACTGCGCAACGGCGGCGGCGCCATCTACATTCCCGCCGACCAGGTTCCGCGAACCCGGGTCACCCTGGCCGAGGATGGCCTGCCGTCGGGCGGCTCGATCGGGTACGAAGTCTTCGACGATTCCAATAGCCTCGGCACCACCAATTTCATTCAGAACGTCAATCTGGTGCGCGCCTTGGAAGGTGAACTCGCGCGCACCATCCGATCCCTCGACTCGGTCAAGGCCGCGCGCGTCCACCTTGTCCTGCCGAAACGCGAGTTGTTCTCCCGCCAGCGCCAGGAGCCAAGCGCCTCGGTTCTCCTCCATATGCGGGGAGCGAACCGCCCGACCCAGAGTCAGGTCGTGGCTATCCAGAATCTGGTGGCGTCGGCGGTCCCCGGCCTCAACCCCGCCCGCATATCCGTCGTCGACGGGCGGGGCGCCCTGCTCACCCGGGGCTTCGAGGACGAGACCGACCCGGCGACGATGAGCGCCAAGGCCGACGAGCGACGCGAGCAGTACCAAAACCACCTTGCCCGCACCATCGAACAGCTCCTGGCGAAGACCGTCGGCCCCGGCAAGGTCCGCGCCGAGGTGTTCGCGGATATGGATTTCGACCGGGTCAACACCTCCGAGGAGATCTACGATCCCGACGGTCAGGTCGTCCGTTCGACCCAGGCCATCGAGGAAAGCGCCAGCAACAGCGAGGGCGGCGGCAATCTTCCCGTCTCCGTCGCCACCAACCTGCCGGACGCGACTTTCGATGCCGCCGGAACCGGCGCTACCGATGCCGCCGAAAACCGTACCGAGGAAACCGTCAACTACGAGATCTCGAAGAAAGTCATCAACCATGTCCGCGAGACCGGCACCATCAACCGGCTGTCCGTCGCGGTCCTGGTCGACGGAACCTACGGCCCCGGTGACGAGGGGCCCAAAAGCTACCTTCCGCGCTCCCAGGAAGAACTGGATCTGCTGGCCACCCTGGTTCGTAGCGCGATCGGTTTCGACGCCCAGCGCGACGACGCCGTCGAGGTGATCAACATGCGTTTCGTCGAGCTCGATATGCCCGAGGACGAAGAGTTCGACATGCTCCTCGGGCTCGGCAAGAACGACCTTTTCCGCTTGGCGCAATATCTGGTTCTGATCGTCTTCGCGGTTTTGGCGTTCCTCCTGGTGGTGCGCCCGCTGATGAAGCTCGTCGTCGAATCAGGATCGGTGGCGGCGGGAGTCGCCCAGAGGGACCTGCTTACCAGGCAACCCGACCCGCCCGCCCTCGCCCCCCCCGCAGGCGGAGCGGCAATGGCGTCGATGGTGCCTGTCGCGGCCGGCGAACGGATGCCCTCCGCGGAAGCCGTGGAGGACATGATCGACCTGCAGCAAGTGGAAGGCCGGGTGAACGCCTCCTCGGTGAAGAAAGTCGGCGAAATCGTCGACAAGCATCCCGAGGAGGCTCTCTCCATCATTCGTGGCTGGCTCTACGCGGAGGACTGATTTTTGGCGCGCGTCAAGGACAACTACCGGGACATCTCCGGTCCGCAGAAAGCCGCCATCTTCATGCTGGCGCTGGGCGAGACGCAAGCCGCGAAGCTGTTCAGAAAGATGGACGACGAGGAGATCCGCAACCTGTCCCACAACATGGCTCTGCTGGGCACGGTCAAGTCGGGAGTCATCGAACCTTTGTTCGTCGAGTTCACCGACCATTTGTCGTCGACCGGCTCGTTGATGGGCACCTATGACAGCACCGAACGCCTGTTGACGAAAATACTGGATGGAGACCGGGCCCATCATATCATGGAGGAAATCCGCGGTCCCTCCGGTCGCACCATGTGGGACAAGCTGGGCAACGTCAACGAGGGGGTGCTCGCCACCTACCTCAAGAACGAATACCCGCAGACCGTGGCGGTGGTCCTGTCGAAGATCAAGACCACCCACGCGGCCCGCGTGCTGGCGCTGCTGCCCGAGAACTTCGCGATGGAAGTGGTGATGCGCATGCTGCGCATGGAAACGGTGCAAAAGGACATTCTCGATCAAGTGGAGCGAACGTTGCGCACCGAGTTCATGACCCATCTGGCGCGCTCCACCCGCGGCGACGTCCACGAGATGATGGCCGACATCTTCAACAATCTGGACCGCAGCGCGGAAAACCGCTTCATGACCGCGCTCGAGGAGAGGAATCCGGAGTCGGCGGAGCGCATCAAGCAGTTGATGTTCACCTTCGAGGACCTGGCCCGCCTCGACTCGGGCGGGGTCCAGACGCTGCTTCGTCAGATTCCCAAGGAGCAGCTCGCGCTGGCGCTCAAGGGCGCCTCCGAAATCGTCAAGGAGCTTTTCTTCAACAACCTTTCCGAACGCGCGGGAAAGATGATGCGCGAGGACATGGAGGCGATGGGGCCGGTCCGCCTGAAGGACGTGGACGAAGCCCAGTCCGCCATTCTCACCGCAGCCAAGGCCTTGGCCGACTCGGGCGCCATCGCCATCACCGGCCCCTCCGACAAAGAAGAACTGGTTTACTAGACACATGGAAGCGCCGAAAAGGTTCCTGTTCGATCACAGCTTCGATCCCGCCCTTCCGTTCGGGGAGCGGGCGGGCGAGGACAAAATGTCCGCCGCGGACGTGGCGAACGAGAACAGGACCTCCCTCACTTTCACCGAAGACGATCTCGCCCGAGCCCATGCCGAGGGCTTTGCCGAAGGTCGCGAGAAAGCCGGCGCCGAGGCCGCGGTCACCGTCGAACGGCGGGTTGCCGACGCGTTCGACTCGCTCGGCGATCGGTTTTCCGAGCTGTTCGCCCACCGCCAGGACGCCGCCGCCCGAGCCGGGGCCGACGCGACGATGGTCGCGGCCGCCATCGCCCGCAAAATGGTTCCCACGTTCTACCGGCGCAACGCCGCCGGCGAGATCGAGCACGCGGTGGCGACGATCCTCGGCCAGATGCTCGAAAAGCCGAAGCTGACGGTTTGGGTGAGCGAGCTGCTTCGCGACGATCTGGCGGAGCGGATCGCCACGTTGACCGAACAGCGCGGCTTCGCCGGCCGGGTGACGGTGACCGCCGATCCTAGGATGCCCGAAGGCGACTGCCGGGTCGAATGGGCGGGCGGCGGCGGCGAATTGAACTCCGCTACCAAGTGGCGCGAGATCGACGCGATCATCGAACGAAATCTCGGTGGCGTCCCAACGGCCGTCGCCGACGATTCGGACCACACGGAAACCAACGAGGCCCCTGCCGGCGACACGATCGCGGAGTCCGGCGGCGGCGACCCATCGCACCAGGAACTGGAAGACGATCATGGCTGACGACGGTGATTTACAGCTCGAGCAATTGGGCGAGATCGACGAGGAACAGGCTCCGGCCGCGGAATCCGCGCCGCCGCTGAAACCCGCCGATCACGGCGAGACTCCCCGGTCCGCTCAGGATCTGGAGGCGGTCTACGACATTCCCGTGCAGGTTTCGGCGGTCCTCGGCAAGGCGACGATGGAGGTCAGCCAGTTGTTGAAGCTGGGCCGCGGGGCCGTGGTCGAGCTCGACCGCAAGGTCGGCGAGGCGATCGACATCTACGTCAACAACCGCCTGGTCGCTCGCGGCGAAGTGGTGGTGGTCGAAGACCGTCTCGGTGTGACCATGACCGAAATCGTCAAGAACGACCGAACTTAGAGCCTGATCGATGATGAATACGCGAACGATCGTCAGCGGGGTGAGTCACCGTATGGCAAAAACCGGATTGACCCTCGACCCGGCGACCCTGTTCGGCCTGACCTGCGGTTTCGCGCTGTTGTCGGCGGCGATCGTCCTCGGCGGCTCGCCCCGCTCGTTCATCAACGCGCCATCGATCCTGATCGTGCTCGGCGGTACGTTGTCGGTGATCACCGTTTCCTATTCGCTCGACGAGGTCATCAACACGTTCCGGGTGGTCGGCAAGACGATCGTCCGCAGCGGCCGCGATCCCTCGGAGGCCGCGGTGTCGGTGCTCAAGACGGCGGAGATCGCCCGGCGCCAGGGCGTCCTCGCCCTGCAGAACTTCCTCGACAACATGACGGACGAGCCGTTCTTGCAAAAGGGCCTGTCCCTGGTGGTCGACGGCGCCCCCACCGCGGAGATCGAAGAGGTGATGCGCCGCGACCTGCAGGCGACCCTGCAGCGTCACGCCAAGGGCGCGGGCATCCTGCGCAAGGCCGCCGAGTATGCGCCGGCGATGGGACTGATCGGAACGTTGATCGGACTGGTTCAGATGCTGGGCAACCTGGACGATCCGTCCGCCATCGGCCCGAGCATGGCGGTGGCGCTGTTGACCACGTTCTATGGCGCCGTCCTCGCCAACATGGTGCTTTCGCCGCTGGCGGCGAAACTCGAGCGCAACTCGGAGGACGAAGCGTTGCTCAACCTCGTCTACCTGACCGGCGCCGTCTCCATGGGCCGCCAGGAAAACCCGCGCCGGCTGGAGATGCTGCTCAACAGCATCCTGCCGCCGGCGAAACGTGTGCAGTACTTCAATTGACGATGCGGTTACGGAGCTAACGATCATGCGATTGCTCATCATCGGAACCCTCGAGGGCCAGGTCGGCGCGGCCAGTGGCATCGCTTTGCAGCGAGGCGCCAAGGTGCTCCAGGCGGACGACATCGAAACCGGCCTCAGGACCCTTCGCGCCGGTCAGGGCGCCGATCTGGTGCTGATCGACGTGAAGCTCGATGTCGCCAAACTGATCGAGAGCCTGAGTTCCGAACGGATCGCCGTGCCGGTGGTCGCCTGTGGCATCGGCAACGACACCCGCGCGGCGGTGCGCGCGATCAAGGCCGGCGCCAAGGAATACCTGCCGCTGCCGCCCAACGCCGACCTCATTGCCGCGGTCCTGGCGGCGGTGACCGAGGAAAACCATGCAATCATCCACGAGGACCCGCGGACGACCGAGCTGCTGGCGCTGGCCGACAAGGTGGCGGTCAGCGACGCCAGCGTCCTGATCGTCGGCCCCTCCCGCACCGGCAAGGAGCTGGTGGCGCGCTATGTCCACGCGAAGAGCCGCCGGTCCGGGGGCCGGTTCGTCGCCGTCAACTGCGCCGCGATCCCCGAGGCGCTTCTCGAATCGGAACTGTTCGGCCATGAGAAGGGCGCCTTCACCGGCGCCGTCGCCCGCCGCATCGGCCGCTTCGAAGAGGCCAACGGCGGCACCTTGCTGCTCGACGAGGTCAGCGAGATGGACCCCCGGCTCCAGGCCAAGCTGCTCCGCGCCGTTCAGGAACGCGAGATCGACCGGGTCGGCGGTTCGCGTCCGGTCAAGGTGGACGTCCGTATCCTCGCCACCTCCAACCGCAATCTCGAGCAAGCCGTGGCCAGCGGGGCTTTCCGCGAGGATCTCTATTTCCGGCTCAACGTGGTGATGCTGAAAATTCCTCCGCTCCGCCGGCGGCCGAAGGATATCGAGGTGCTGGCCCGGCATTTCATCGACAAGTACTCGAAGGCCAACGGCGTCGAGCCGAAATCGCTCACCGACGCCGGCCGGCGCCTGCTGCTCGAGCATCCGTGGCCGGGCAACGTTCGAGAGCTCGAGAACGCCATGCACCGGGCGGTGTTGCTAGCTTCCGGCAGCCAGATCGGCCCCGAAGCAATCCTGATCAATGGCTCTGCGGGG
>JAUXFS010000354.1 GCA_030622775.1 Rhodospirillales bacterium
CCGCTTGGCCTCCGACTTTCGCTCGAGGTGGTTCTCGCCAAGACCGCCGACTACATGGAACGGTCGCAGCAATCGAAGCAGAAGGTGACGTCGGCGCTGATCTATCCGGTGATCCTGCTGCTTACGGCGTTCGCGTCGGTGGCGATCATCGTGACGGTGGTGATTCCCAACTTCAAGGAGATCTTCGATCAGGCCGGGTACGACCTGCCCCTGGCCACCCAGATCGTCGTTTTCGTCGGCGTCGCCGCGGAGCGGTTCTGGTGGCTTCCGATCGTCGTGACCCTTGCCGCCATCGTCGCCATCAAACGGCACCGCCGCAACCCGGCCGCCCGCCGGATGTGGGACCGTAAATTGCTGCGCCTGCCGCTTCTCGGCGAACTGCTGACCAAGGTGGAAGTCGCGCGGATGAGCTATACCCTGGGCATGCTGCTGAGCAACGGGGTGCCGCTGCTCGCTTCGCTGTCGGTGGTCAAGGAGACCCTCGGCAATGCCGCGATGGCCCATGCCTTCGACCAGGTGGAAAAGCAGGTCAAGGAAGGCAAGACGTTGGCGAGGCCGCTCGAGGACTCCGGGCTGTTCCCGAAGCTGGCGACGCACTTGCTGCGGATCGGCGAGGAGAGCGGGCGACTGGAGGAGATGATGTTCAGGATCGCCGACACCTACGACGAGGAGGTCCAGCGCAGCATTCAGCGGATGCTGACCCTTCTCGTGCCGGTACTGACGTTCGGCATGGCTCTGTTGATCGGCGGCATCATCGTATCGATACTGGTGCCGATGCTGAGTATCCACGAGCTGGCGTTCTGACCAATTGGATAAATGGGGGACATGAACATGTTTGAAACCGGCGTTGCCGTCGGCCATCGGCCGGCGCCCCGGACCACCTGCCGGCCCACCCGGCGCCGGACCGAGGGATTCACCTTGTTGGAGATCCTCGTGGTTCTGGTGATCCTGGGGCTGGTGGCGGCGGTCGTCGCCGGACCGCAGATCTTCAAGTACCTGGGAACCGCGAAAACGGAGGCTTCGAAGGTTCAGATCCAGCGTATCGCCGGCGCCCTCGATCTCTACCGGCTGGAGGTCGGGCGCTACCCGGCCGAGGAAGAGGGGCTCTCGGCGCTGATCGAGGAACCGGCCGGGGCGGACGCATGGAACGGCCCCTATCTGAAGAAGAAGGAAACGCTTCTCGATCCGTGGGGACGGCCGTTCATCTACGCGATCCCCGGCGACCACGGCGAATACGACCTCTACACCCTCGGCACCGACAATGCCGAAGGCGGCGAAGGAGAGGATCGAGACATAACCAACTGGTGAGAGTCCGACCCGCCATGCCCGCCATGCCCGCCATGCCCGCCAAGGGCTTTACCCTGTTCGAGCTTCTGGTCCTTTTGGCGCTGATCGCCGCCGTGTCGGCCCCGTACCTGAGCAAGGGCCTGGGGCGCGCGGAGGCCAAGGGGTCGGCCCAGGACGTGGCGGCGGCGCTCCGTCGGGCGCGCAGCAAGGCGGTGGTCCGCAACGCCGACGTCGTCCTGACCGTCGACGTGAACCAGCGGAGCTTCCGGATCGCCGGCGCCGAGACCCATGATCTTCCCGCCGCGCTCAAAATCGAGCTTTTTACCGCGCAAACGGAGCAGATCTCCGACGATGTCGGCAATATCCGGTTCTTCTCCGACGGCAGTTCGACCGGCGGCGAGATCGTCCTCGGCGACGGCAGGTCCAAATTCCATGTGCAGGTGGACTGGCTCACCGGCCGCGTTTCGATCCTCGATGCGGCGGCGGCACAATAACCTGACGCAGGGGTTCACCCTGCTCGAAGTCCTGGTCGCCTTCACCATTCTGGCGCTGATGATGGGTGTTTTGCTCCAGGTTTTCTCCGGCGGGCTGCGGACCGCCGAAGTCGCGCGCAACCATGCCGTCGGCGCCCTGCTCGCCCAATCGAAGCTCGCCGCCATCGGCATCGAGGAACCCCTCGTCGAGGGCGAGAGGACCGGCGCCTTCGACAACGGCTACCGTTGGCGTTACAGCATCGACCGATACCAGGACGACGATGGCGAGGAGGAGGAAATCGTGCCGTATCGGCTGACCCTGACCGTCGAGTGGGGACCGGCGGGGTCCGGCGGGTCGGTGACGCTGACGACGTTGCGTCTGGGTTCGGCCGCCGAAGGAGCGGCCGGCGGAGGTCGGCGATGAACGGCGCGCCGAGAGGGGCGCGGGGCTTCACCCTGCTGGAGCTGCTGTGCGCCATGACCCTGCTCGGGCTTCTCGCCGGGCTGTTGTTCGGCGGTCTCAGCTTCGGTATACGCGTCTGGGAAAAGGGCGACGCGGAGCTGGAGAAGATGGCGGAGCTGCAGATCGCCCAGGGCTTGATTCGCCGCCTGATCAGCCGGGCGCTGCTCTCCGACTTCGCCGAGGGTGAGGACGATGACGCGGCGATATTCGAGGGAACGGCGGACGCCTTGCGTTTTGTCGGTCCGGCGCCGGCGCAATCGTTGCCCGGCGGCCTCTACCGGCTGAGCATCCGCGCCGACGACGTATCGGGGAAAAGCCGACTGGTGATGTCCTGGCGGCTGCTCGATCCCGATGAGCGGGAGCCGGGCGCGGACGAGGACGAAAACGTGGTCGTCCTGGTCAAGAACGTTTCGGATATCTCGTTCGCGTTTTTCGGCACGGCCGACGAGGACGCGGACTCGCGGTGGCGGGACCGCTGGGAAGACATGCCCGGCCTGCCGCTGCTGGTACGGATCGACGTGACGTTTCCCGAAGGAGACCGACGCATCTGGCCCGAACTGGTCGTCGCGCCGATGGTCACCTTCCCGGCGCTTTAGAAATTCGAGCGATGGCGTGCGGCTTGGAAAAGCGACGATCGTGGACTATTTTGGCGATACCGGTTCGACGCCGGTGGAGAGAGACTGATCCCGGCGGATGAAACAGTTGTTGTTGCAATTGCGGGCGAGTCTTCGCGCCTTCTTTTCCTGGTGGTTCGGCGAGTTGGCGGCGATGTTGCCGGCGCGGCTGGTCCGGTGGCTGCGCCCCGCCGCCGACCGGCTGGTCCTCGACCTGTCCGAGGACTCCCTGGTCGTCGCGCACGTCTCCGCGCAGTCGCGAAGGGAGGTCGGGCGCCTCGAGTTGAAGGAGGTGGACCCGGGCGCGGAGCGGACCGCGATCATGCGCCTCGTCGAAGGGCTCGATCCCGGCCGAATGGTGATTTCGCTGCGCCTCCCCCGGCGGCGGGCTCTCCGCAAGATGCTCGACCTGCCGGCCGCGGCCGAACAGAACCTCCGCCAGGTTCTCACCTTCGAGATGGACCGCCAGACACCGTTCACCTCCGACGACGTGTATTTCGACTTTCGGGTGCGCGACCGCGACCGCGAGGCTCGGCGCATCGGCGTCGAGATGATCGTCCTGCCCCGGGCGATCGTCGACGTGGCCGTTGCACGCGTGCGCGGTTGGGGACTGGCTCCGGACGCGGTCGACATCTCGGGGGACGGCGCCGACGCATCCGCCCCGTTGAACATTCTTCCCGAAAGCCGGGGCCCGCGCCAGGGACGTTTCGCCAGCATCATCGGCCTGGCGCTCGGCGTCGTCGCGACCGCCCTGTTGGCCGCA
>JAUXFS010000346.1 GCA_030622775.1 Rhodospirillales bacterium
CCGCGGTGGAGAAAACCTGGCTCTTGCGGGTCGGGATCGTGGTGTTGCGATCGATCAATCGGGTAAGCACGCCGCCGAGGGTCTCGATACCCAGCGACAGCGGCGTCACGTCGAGCAACAGGACGTCCTTCACCTCTCCCTTCAGGACACCGGCCTGAATGGCGGCGCCCACCGCGACGACCTCGTCGGGGTTGACGCCCTTGTGGGGCTCGCGGCCGAAGAAACTCTTTACCATTTCGATGACCTTCGGCATCCGCGTCATGCCGCCGACGAGGATCACCTCGTCGATCTCTCCGGCCGTCAAGCCGGCATCCTTGAGAGCGGCGCGGCAGGGACCAACGGTCTTCTCGATCAGTTCCTCGACCAGCGCCTCCAGCTTGGCGCGGGTCAGCTTGATGTTGAGGTGCTTCGGCCCGGCTTGGTCGGCGGTGATGAACGGCAGGTTGACCTCGGTCTGCATGGTGCTGGACAGCTCGATCTTGGCCTTCTCCGCGGCCTCCTTGAGCCGCTGCAACGCCAGCTTGTCCTGCCGCAGATCGATGCCCTGCTCCTTCTTGAACTCGTCGGCCAGGTAGTCGAGGATCCGTTTGTCGAAGTCCTCGCCGCCGAGGAAGGTGTCACCGTTGGTCGATTTGACCTCGAACACGCCCTCGCCGATCTCCAGGACCGAGACGTCGAAGGTGCCGCCGCCCAGGTCGTACACCGCAATGGTGCCGGTACCCTTTTTCTCCAGGCCATAGGCGAGCGCCGCCGCGGTCGGCTCGTTGATGATGCGGAGAACCTCGAGACCGGCGATCTTGCCGGCGTCCTTGGTCGCCTGGCGCTGCGAGTCGTTGAAATAGGCGGGGACGGTGATCACCGCCTCCTTGACCTCCTCGCCGAGATGGTTCTCCGCGGTTTCCTTCATTTTTTGAAGGATGAAGGCGCTCACCTGACTGGGGCTGTACTTCTTGCCGTGGGCCTCGACCCAGGCATCGCCGTTCGGGCCCTCGACGATCTTGTAGGGAACGAGCGCCTTGTCCTTTTCGGTGATGGGATCCTTGTAGCGTCTGCCGATCAGCCGTTTGATGGCGAACAGCGTATTCTCCGGATTGGTCACCGCCTGGCGCTTGGCCGGTTGGCCCGACAGGCGTTCGCCGGATTCGGTAAACGCGACGATGGAGGGAGTGGTCCGGGTGCCTTCGGTGTTCTCGATCACCCTGGCGTCCCTGCCTTCCATGATCACAACGCAGGAATTGGTCGTCCCAAGGTCGATGCCGATAACCTTGCTCATGCTTCACCTCATCTGTGGCGGAACCCATCGGCCCGAGGCGGCGCCGTGTGGATCCCCCGGTTAGATTCCAATACATGCCCCTTAGTTCGGTCTTCGCGCGATATATATGCGGGTCGTATCGGCCGCGCAACCGCGGCTCCCGCATTTGCCGCAATACCAACCTGGGGCGATTTCGGTTCCAGGCGGAAAGCACCCACCGCCCGACGATCCTCGTCGTCAGCGGCGGCGCGACTGCTTACCTGCCCACCATATAGGCGTTCATTCCTAGAAAGTCAAGGGCTCCGCAGAATTTTCCGTTGTCGCCCTTGCGCACGCGGCGCACCGTGGCACACTGGGTGGTCTGGGTGCAGCAATGATCGTCTCGGCCAGTTATCGAACGGATATTCCGGCGTTCTACGGCGGATGGTTCCTGAACCGTCTGGAAGCGGGTTTTGTCCGCACGATCAATCCGTACGGCGGCCGGACCTCGACGGTGCCGTTGACCTCCGAGTCGGTCGACGGCTTCGTGTTCTGGACCCGAAACCTCGGGCCGTTCTTCCCGGCGCTCGAGGTGGTCGGCGCCGCGGATTTTCCCTTCGTCGTCCACTACACGATCACCGGATACCCGAGGGCGCTGGACGCCGCCACCGTCGGCCCCGCGCGCGCCATCGACCACCTGCGGCGCCTGGTCTCCGGGTTCGGGTCCGAAACGGCCGTGTGGCGGTACGATCCGATCGTGTTCACCTCGCTGACTCCGCCCGACTGGCACAGGAGCAACTTCCTTCGCCTTGCCCGATCGTTGCGGGGAACGACCGACGAGGTGGTGGTGTCGTTCGCCCACATCTATCGCAAGACCGCGCGAAACCTGGCGGCGGCGGCACGCGACTTCGGTTTCGACTGGTGGGATCCCTCCGCGGACGACAAACGCGCGCTGCTCGCCGACCTGGCTGAAACCGCGGCCGGTCATGGCCTTGCGATGACCCTTTGCGCCCAACCGGAGTTGCTCATCGAGGGTGTCGGCGACGCCCGGTGCATCGACGCGGAGAGGCTGAGCCGGGTCGCCGGCCGGCCGATCGACGCGCTCCGCCAGCCGCATCGCAAGACCTGCGGCTGCTGGGCATCCAGGGACATCGGCGACTACGACAGTTGCGCCCAAGGTTGCGCCTACTGCTACGCGGTCAACAGCCGCGCCGCGGCCAAGCGACGGTTCGGGCGGCACGATCCCGCGTCCGAGTTCCTCATACCCACGCGCCCCGGCCCCACTCGCACCGACCCCGCGCGCACTGACAATGACTCGTTGGTATAATCAGTCCGCGATCCTGATCATCAGTTTGCCGAGGTTTTCGCCGCGGAACAGGCGCAGCAGGGTGTCCGGGAAAGCCTGGACGCCGCCCTCGACGATATCGTCGCGCACCGAAATGCGGCCGTCGGCGCGCCACCCGGCGAGTTCCTCGAGCATCGCCGGCCATTTCTCGCGATAGTCGAAATAGATGAAGCCCTGCATGCGCGCGCGTCGCGGCACCAGCAGGATCGCGTTGCGCAACCCATACGGCTTGTCGGTGACGTTGTATTGCGAGATCGCGCCGCACAGCGCCAGGCGGCCGAACGGATTGATGCGCATGAGCGCCGCGTCGAGGGTCTCGCCGCCGACATTGTCGAAAAACACGTCGATGCCGTCGGGACAGGCTTTCGCGAGACCGGCGCCAACCGGTTGGTCCTTGTAGTCGACCGCCGCGTCGAAGCCGAGCTCATCGGTCAAATAGGCGCATTTCTCGGCCCCGCCGGCAATGCCGACCACCCGGCATCCCTTGATCTTGGCGATCTGTCCGGCATGCGCGCCGACCGAGCCGGCGGCGCCCGACACCACCACGGTCTCGCCCGCCCTGGGCTGGCCGATCTCGATCAGGCCGCAATAGGCGGCGAGCCCGGCGATGCCGAGGGTGTTGAGCCACGCCGGCGCCGGCGCCAGCGACAGGTCCGCCTTCATCAGCCACGCCCCGGCGGACAGGGCATATTCCTGCACTCCCTGGATCCCGGCGACGAACTCGCCGGGCGCGAAGCCGTCATGGTTGGATTCGATGACCTCGCCAACGGTGAGCGCGCGCATGACCTCGCCGATTCCGACCGGCGGCACATAGGACGGCCGGTCGTTCATCCAGCCGCGCATCGCCGGGTCGACCGACATGTAGTGAATTTTGGTCAACAACTGGCCCGGCCCGGGACTGGGAATCGGCGTCTCGGCGCGTTCCCAATCGCTCTCCTTGGGCAAACCGACGGGGCGCGCCGCAAGTTTGATCTGATGATTGATACCAACGAGCATTGATATTGACCCCTTGTGACGATCTTTCGAGGTTTCCGGCGAGGAGTGGGGCGCGCCGTGATGCGGGGCACCACAAGCGGCCCACGACGATGTCCGGGGGCCTCGAAAG
>JAUXFS010000490.1 GCA_030622775.1 Rhodospirillales bacterium
AGCCGTGCGGCCTTCGCGGCCGGGATCTCGCCGGATGTGGTCCATGCCGAGCCAGGCGTCATGGTCCTGCGGTTTATCGAGGGGCGGGTGTTCGGGGAAGCGGACGTGCGCGAACCGGCCAACCTCGATCGTATCGTCGAGCTTCTGAAGCGGGTCCACCACGACATTCCCCGTCACCTGCGCGGTCCGGTCCTGCTGTTCTGGGTGTTTCACGTCATCCGCGATTACGGCCACACGCTGATCGCGGGACGGAGCCGTCATGCGGAAATGGTGCCGCGCCTCGTCGCGGCGGCCGACGCGATGGAGAGGGCCGTCGGTCCGGTCGATCTGGTGTTCGGCCACAACGACCTACTCGCCGCCAACCTGATCGACGACGGAACGCGCCTGTGGCTGGTCGACTGGGACTACGGCGGCTTCGGCAGTCCGCTGTTCGATCTCGCCAACCTCGCGTCCAACAACCAGCTCCCGGAGGACCGGGAACACCGGCTGTTGGAGGCCTACTTCGGCGCCGCCGCCGGCGACCGGGTGTGGCGGGCCTACGCGGCGATGAAGTGCGCCTCGTTGCTTCGCGAGACCCTGTGGAGCATGGTTTCGGAGATCCATTCGACGCTCGATTTCGACTACGCCGCCTACACCGTCGAGAACCTGGCGCGGTTCGAACGGACCTACTCATCGGTTGCAACCGAACTGGATGTTAGATGACCATCACCCTTCCGTCCCACGCCGAGATCGTGGTGATCGGCGGCGGCATCATCGGCTGCTCGACCGCCTATCACCTGGCCAAGGAGCACCACGCCGACGTGGTGCTGATCGAGCAGGGGCAACTCACCTGCGGCTCGTCCTTCCATGCCGCGGGCCTCGTCGGCCAACTGCGCTCGAGCGCCAGCATCACCCGGCTGCTCAAGTACAGCGTCGAGCTCTACGACACGTTGGAAGGCGAAACCGGTCTCGCCACCGGCTGGAAGCGGAACGGCGGTCTCCGCCTCGCCAACAACCATGAGCGCTGGACCGAGATCCGCCGCCAGGCGACGACGGCGCGGAGCTTCGGGCTGGAGATGCACCTGTTGACTCCCGCCGAAGCCGGGGAGCTGTGGCCGTTGATGGACGCCTCGGACCTGGTCGGGGCGGCGTTCCTGCCGACCGACGGCCAGGCCAACCCGGCGGACATCACCCAGTCGCTGGCCAAGGGCGCGCGGATGCACGGCGCCAGACTGATCCAGGAGGTCGCCGTGACCGGGATCTCGGTCGACGACGGCCGGGTGACTGGCGTGATCACCGACAAGGGCGCGATCACCTGCGACAAGGTGGTCGACTGCGCCGGCCAGTGGGCCGGGGAGATCGGCGCGATGGCCGGCGTCCGGGTGCCGCTGCAATCGGTCAAGCACCAGTACATGGTCAGCGAGCCGATCGACGGGGTGACGCCGGGCCTGCCGACGCTTCGCGATCCCGACCGCCTCATCTATTTCAAGGAGGAGGTCGGCGGGCTGGTCATGGGCGGCTACGAACTCGATCCGATTTCGTGGGCCGACGACGGCATCCCCGACGGCTTCGCCTTCTCGCTTCTCGATGCCGACTGGGACCACTTCGAGCCATTGATGGAGCAGGCGCTGATCCGGGTGCCGGCGCTGGAGACCGCCGGGGTGCGGACGCTGATCAACGGCCCGGAGGCGTTCACCCCCGACGGCAATTTCATCCTCGGCGAGGCGCCGGAGGTGCGCAACTTCTTCGTCGGCGCCGGGTTCAACGCCTTCGGCATCGCCGCCGCCGGCGGGGCGGGCAAGGCGCTGGCCGCCTGGGTGATCGACGGCGAGCAGCCGATGGACCTGTGGGTGGTCGACATTCGGCGGTTCTCCGGTTTGCACGAGGACAAGGCCTGGGTGCGCGAGCGGACCCTCGAGGCCTACGGCAAGCACTACACCATCGCCTGGCCGCTGGAGGAACACGAGAGCGGACGGCCGCGCCTGATCTCGCCCCTCTACCGAAGGCTCGAAGCGAACGGCGCCTGCTTCGGCTCCAAGCTCGGCTGGGAACGGCCCAACTGGTTCGCGCCCGCCGGGGTCGAACCGCGGGACGTCTATTCGTTCGGGCGGCCGAACTGGTTCGACGCGGTCGGCGAGGAGCACCGCGCGTGCCGCGAGCGGGTGGCGCTGTTCGACCAGAGCTCGTTCGCCAAGTTCGAGCTGCGCGGCCGGGACGCCGAGAAGGCGCTGTCGTGGATCTGCGCCAACGACGTCGCCCGGCCCGCCGGCGCCCTGGTCTACACCCAGATGCTGAACTCGCGCGGCGGCATCGAATGCGACCTCACCGTCGGACGGCTGGCCGAGGACCTCTACTACATCGTCAGCGGCACCGGGTTTCGCACCCATGACTTCGCGTGGATCCGGCAGAACATCGCGGACGGCGGCGACGCGGAACTGATCGACATCACCGAGGACTGGGGCACGCTGGCGCTGATGGGGCCGCAAGCCCGCGCCGTGCTCGAACAGGTCACCGGCGACGACGTGTCCAACGCCGGCTTTCCGTTCGCGACGATTCGCGAAATCACCATCGCCGGGCATCGGGTGAGGGCGCTGCGGGTGACCTACGTGGGCGAACTCGGCTGGGAGCTGCACATGCCGATCGGCGTCACCGGGGAGGTCTACGACGCGCTCAAGCAGGCTGGCGGGGCGTTCGGCATCGCCGACGCCGGGTACAGGGCAATCGAGAGCCTGCGTCTGGAAAAGGGCTACCGCGCCTGGGGCGCCGAGATCACGCCGGCCGACTCGCCGTTCGAGGCCGGGCTCGGCTGGGCGGTGAAGCTGGCGAC
>JAUXFS010000248.1 GCA_030622775.1 Rhodospirillales bacterium
GGTATGAAGCGGTGGAACCGGGCGCGAAGCGGTGAAGCCGGGCGATTGACGGGCGGGACCGGGGGTTAGCCGTTTTCCGTTTGCGGCTCGGCCGGGCTCGACAACTGGACCACGTCGTAGGCTTCCGGGGCGACCTTCTCCAGCCACCGAAGGGCGACGTCCTTCGGGATCCCCGCGCCGACCAGCACCGCCATGGTGGCGTCCAGCAGAAACGAGGCGAGCAGCGGCAGGCTCTCCTGGTCGCAATCGCGAACCAGTTCGCCCACGTGATAGGCGACGTAGGCTTCCAGGCACTTTTCCACCGGCGTCCCCGGCGGCAGCATCGGCCGGTCGGCGCCGGTGACGAACAGCACCAGCGGCTTGCTCATGGCGACGGCTCGCGGTTCCGCCTGGTCCGAAGGCTCGAAATACAGCTCATCGGCCATTCTGGCCTCGGAGGTCTTAAGGAGGCCTTACTGGTTGGCTGGCCGTCGCCCGATGATGGCTGGGGGGGAGCGATGACGGCCGGGCGGACCGGCGACAACCCGGCCAAGGCACTTGTGCTCGTTCTCTACCCGGGATCGGGTGTCATCATCGCATCCAACTTACCATATAGAGCGGGAAGTGCTCCGCTAGTCTACTACCGGTAGCAATTTTAACGGTTTTGTAACAACCTACTTTAGAAAAAGCGTATCGCGTGCTATGTTTAGTGTAACATTCTGATAAAAACCGAGATTTGCTTCGCAGGCAGAGGCGACAAACGGGATGCCGGACTTGTTGGTGCGCAAGGTTAAGGGAAGTCAGTTTTTGGCTTCGGCGGGATTGGTTTGACGCAAGACGGTTTGGCGCGCGATTTCTCGGCCCTTCGGGGCGCATTCCAGACGCTGGAGACACGCTAACCCCGGTCGGCGAGGACCTCGACCGAATTGGGCGTGGGAGCGGAGCATCGGGACGGTGTCCGGTCGGAGTCGAGCCGATTGCAGGAGCCTTCGACCCCACGCAGAGGACCGCACCGAGGACCATGACGAGGGCCATGGCGAGGGCCATGGCGAGGATTGAATGGGGCATTTCGAAAGATAGTGATCATGCGCACAGCATTCGGAACCGAACTCGAACAAGATGCCGCCGGACCGACGAGACGCCGGCGCTCGGTTCGACACAGGATTACCGGTTGCCCGTTCGATGATTCGATGAAGAAAGCAGCGCCCCCGCAACATCAATCTCGTTCGCGGGGACTCGAACTGGGGAAAACACCGTCATGCCGTGCATGCATCGCGTAACCAAAGAGGAGAGCCCCGTGCCTTCTGCGGCCGATAACAAGCTGCTGACCCTGGTTGGCGGTCTCAACAACGCCATAACCGACCCGGAATGCTGGCCGAACATCCTCGCACAGCTGCAGGATGCGTTCGGTGCTTCCGCTTGCGCGATCGCCTCTCACCACTACGACACCGGCGACGGCCGGTTGGTGCGTTCGGCCAATATCGACGCCAAGTTCGAGCGGTCCTATGCCGACCGCTACGCCCGCGGAAACGTCTGGCTGCGCAAGCAAACCTGTTTCCGCAAGCCCGGCGGGGTGTGGACCAGCCAGCAGATCCTCGACGACGAGGAAGCCCTGGGCTCCGAGTACTACCTGAAATGGTTGAAGCCTCAGGGTCTGATGCATCAGATCTTTGGCGTTCTCGACAGGCGCGAGAACGCCGTGGTCTATCTCGTCCTTGCCCGGGCCGAAGGCGACGACGCGTTCGCAAAGGACGACGTCGCCAGGCTGGCCGCCGTCCTTCCCGCCTTCGCTTCGGTGTTTCGTCTCGAGCATCTGGTTCGAAACCTGACCGCCCGCGCCGCCGACACCTGGACCATGCTCGACAATCTGGCGCCGGGGATCGTTCTCGTCGACGAGCGCGGCCGGGTCATGGGAATGAACCGGACGGCGATCGAGATCTCCCAAAAGGCGGACGGGCTCACCGTGGAGAACGGCCATCTGAGCTGTACCCTGCCCGGAGAACAGGCGCGATTTCGCAGGACCGTCGATGAGCTGTTGGCCGCGGACCCGTCGCGGCCGGCGGCCAACACCAAGGCGGTCACGGTTTCGCGCACCGATAGCGCGGTGCCGCTGCAACTCATCCTGACCCGCCTCTCCAAACGGGCGACGATCAACGGCAGCCAACGACAGCTTCTCGGGGTTTTCGTGTCCGATCCGGAACGGTTCAGCGCGCCCAGCGACGAGTGGATCAAGGATCTGTATGGGCTCACCCGGGTGGAATCGGAAATCGCCCTGCTCATCTGCCAGGGGCACAGCCCCGACGAGATCGCCACCCGCATCTGCGTCAGCGTTCACACGGTGCGGGCGTATCTCAAGCAGATTTTCCTGAAGATGGGCGTCAACCGGCAGGCGGCGATGGTCCGCCGGTTGGTCGGCGGCCCCGGCCAGCTCCGGTTCAACGGCAACGGCGCCGCGAGCCCGAGCCGGGAAAGCGGGGCGTCTCGGCGCCGGATGATCGCCGAGTTCTCTCCCTCCTCCGGCGACGGATCCCTGTTCGTGCTGGAGATCTGATACCAACGCAGGCTGGTATGATCCGGCCCGCGCCGTGGGTTCGAACGCCCCCGGCGGCTTCTCCCTCCCCGATCGTCCGAAAGACCCGGGTCGCGCCTGGCCGCTCGGCCGGTCTCGACACCGTGGCGTGCTCACAGGTCCCGAAGCCGCGACGTGCTCACGGGCCCGCGCGGTCCGCTCGGAAACGCTCTAGGACAAACCACCCATAAACCGGGCAAGCGCCTCGGCTCGAGAAGATCCGATGTCATTGAGATGCCCCGGAATGGGGTGTTTTCTACCTGTTGGAACGTTTCGTCGGTTTTATCGCGGAACAGGCTGCAGTCCGGGCGCGGGCGCTGGTGGAAAGCGCGAAACCCGTTTAAGTTGCGTTAGAATGATTTTCCTACACAAATGGGCGCAGACTGTAGAAAATTTATCCTTTATTATCCCCATCACGGTCGCCGGTTGCAACCAGAAATGGTTGTCGACCAGATGAGTAAACCATGGTGGAGGCGGGTGTCCGGGGAATCTCGAACACTCGAACAAGACATATGGCAGATATATTCGAACCGCCCTACTTCGGTACGCCCAATCCGGACGAGATGTTCGGGACCGACCTCGGCGAACTGATGTGGGGCTTCGAGGGGGCCGACAACATCTTCGGTTTCGGCGGCGCCGACCTGATCTACGGCGGCGACGACGGCGATTTCATCTCCGGTGGCGACGGCAACGACGTCATCAAGGGTGAGGACGGCGACGATCTCCTTTTCGGCGATGCCGGCGACGACACCATCAAGGGCGGTCGCGATCGCGACTTCATCTGGGGCGGAGACGGCGACGACGTCCTCCGCGGCCAGCAGAACAAGGACAGCATCGACGGCGGCGCCGGTAACGACACCCTGTTCGGCAATTCCGGTCGCGATACGCTGGACGGCGGTATCGGCGACGACATCCTGTTCGGCGGCGGCAGCAAGGACGTCATCGACGGCGGCGACGGCAACGACGGCATCAATGGCGGGCCCGGCGACGACATCCTCAATGGCGGCAACGGCGCTGATTGCATCATCGGCGGCGCGGGCTTCGATGTCATGTCCGGCGGCGAGCAGAGCGATACCATGCTCGGCGGCGACAGCGGCGACCAGGTCAGCGGCGACAACGGCGACGACTTCCTGGACGGCGGAAAGGGCACCGATACCGTCGATGGCGGCGCCGGCAACGATGTGGTCGCCGGCGGTGGCGGCAGCGACACCCTCACCGGCGGCGCCGGCGACGACACCTTTCTGTTCCGCCAGGACGAGATCCAGGGCATCCTCGATACCGACGTCATCACCGACTGGGAAAGCGGCGACGTGATCTGCCTCGATGGTCAGATCAACCCGTTCTTCGGCGTCGGCAAGGTCGAGATCGGGTTCTTCGACAACTTCGCCAATCTCATCCCCGACGTGATGATCGGGCTGACCAACGGCCAGATCATCATCCTTCTGGACGCCGGGGCGTCGGGCGACTGGGTCGCCGACCACCTCGACCCCGAAGCGGCGAACGCCGACAACTTCATCCGCGACTGCCCGGAGATCGACTGCGAGGTTCTGGCCTGAGGGTCCGGCTTTGCGCGCGGGGACGGCGGAGGGTCGCCACGGATCCTCCGTTCGTTTCCCCTCTCCACGCCTCGTTTCGCCCGGGCCACCCCGAATCGGCCGCAAAAACCGGCGACCTTGCGCCCGCTGTCGGGACCCGAAAAACGCGGTCGTCGGCGGAAAAACCGTTGATCTCGAAAGTGCTTGACACCCGCACGAATGTTCTTTATTTGTTCTCCTTGACGCCGAACGTTAGAGTTGCGGTGAATTGTGTAAAGAGGTGGAAAAGCCGCGTTCCACCTAACGGTGTCAGAAGGAGCGGAA
>JAUXFS010000143.1 GCA_030622775.1 Rhodospirillales bacterium
CTACACCGTCATCGGCATGGGCGCCGTGGCCGCGGCCGTACTCGGCGCGCCGATCTCGACGACCCTGATCATCTTCGAGATGACCAGCGATTACCAACTTACCCTGGGGGTAATGCTGGCGGTGGTGGTGGGGGCGGCGATCTTCCGGCCGCTCCACGGACAATCGTTCTTCACCTGGCAACTGGAGCAGCGGGACCTCGACCTCCACGGCGGCTTCGAGGCAGGGCTATTGCGCGGTATTGGCGTCGGCAAGGTGATGACGTGCCGTTGCGAGGTTGTCGGTCCGGAGGTCGGCCTCGGGGATCTGAGGCGGATGTTGCAATACTCGAGCGCCGGGCAATTTTTCGTCGTCGGCTCCGAGGGGGAACTGGTAGGCACCCTGACCCTTGCCGATTTGAGCGAGGCGGCCTATGACCCCTCTCTCGACGACCTGATCAACGCGGAAGACGCCGCCCGCCGCGGCCCTCCGATGCTGTCGTTGGACGATGACCTGGAAACGGCGCTGAAGCTGACACGGACGACCGGCGAACGTCATGTCGCCGTGGTCGAGGACCTGGAGAGCCGAATCTTCGTCGGCTGTCTCGACGAACGCGACGCGATGAGCGCCTACAACCGCGCCCTTCTGGAGAACCGCCGCGAAGAGCGCGGATAGCGGTCGGTGCGCGGAACCATGCCTGTTGACGCGAATCGGCTTGGCTGTCGCGCGACCCTATCCGTGGGCAACGGTTGCCTGGGGATGATCGCTAAGTCCTTGAACGAAATTCGATTGGCCGCCGCGGATTTTTTCGGGGCCGTCCCGACTTCGAGAGAGTGATATACATGGGCGATGCCTGATCCCTTCGACTTCGCCGACGCGCCGCCGCCACCGCCGCCGCAGGAACAGCCGGCGCGCCTGCCCGATCTCGACGCCCTCAACGAGGGCCAACGCCAGGCCGTCGAGGCGATCGACGGGCCGGTGCTGGTGCTCGCCGGCGCCGGAACCGGCAAGACGCGGGTGCTGACCACCCGGCTCGCCCAGATCCTGGCGACCGGCAAGGCGAAGCCGTGGCAGGTCCTGGCGGTGACCTTCACCAACAAGGCGGCACGGGAAATGCGCGAGCGGGTGGCGGCCCTGCTCGGCTGTCCGGTCGAGAGGTGGTGGGTCGGGACCTTTCATGCCGTTGGCGCGCGGATCCTGCGCGCCCACGCCGAGTCGGTCGGGTTGAAGCCGAACTTCACCATTCTCGACAGCGACGACCAGTTGCGCCTGATCAAGCAGCTCCTGAAGGCCCACAACATCGACGCGAAGAAGACGCCGCCCCGCGCCGTCCAGGGCATCATCCAGCGCTGGAAGGATCGCGGCCTGACCCCCGACCGGATTTCCGATGCGGAAGGCGCAGATGCCGCCGACGGGCACGCGGCGGCGCTCTATGGCGAGTACCAGGAGCGCCTGAAGGCTCTCAATGCCGCGGATTTCGGCGACCTTCTGCTGCACTGCCTGACGGTGTTCCGCAACGACCCCGAGGTTCTCGGCAAGTACCAGAACCAGTTCCGCTACATCCTGGTGGACGAGTATCAGGACACCAACGTCGGCCAGTACCTGTGGCTGCGGGCGCTCGCCCAGGCCCATCACAACATATGCTGCGTCGGCGACGACGATCAGTCGATCTATTCCTGGCGCGGCGCCGAGGTCGGCAACATCCTGCGGTTCGAACAGGATTTCCCGGGCGCCCGGGTGGTCCGTCTCGAGTGCAACTACCGCTCGACGCCCCACATTCTCGCCGCCGCTTCGGGCCTGATCGCCCGCAACGAGAGCCGGTTGGGCAAGACCCTGTGGACCCACATGAACGAGGGCGAGAAGGTCGCGGTGCGCGGCGTCTGGGACGGGCAGGAGGAGGCCCGCGTCGTCTGCGAAGAGGTCGAGGTGCTGCATACCAAAGGCCATTCGCTCAACGACATGGCGGTGCTGGTGCGCGCCGGTTTCCAGACCCGTGAGTTCGAGGAACGGCTGATCATCCTCGCCATCCCCTACAAGGTGATCGGCGGCGCGCGGTTTTACGAGCGTCAGGAAATCCGCGACGCGATCGCCTATCTGCGGGTCGTCGTCCAACCCGACGACGATATCGCCTTCGAGCGCATCGTCAACGTGCCCAAGCGCGGTCTCGGCCCGGCCAGCCTGCGCAACCTGCACGTGCTCGCCAGGGCGGAAGGCCAGTCCCTGGTCGCGGCCGCGGAAAAACTGGTCGAAACCGACGAACTCAAACCGCGGGCGCGGCGGACGTTGGGCGGGCTGCTCGATCAGTTCCGGCACTGGCGGAGCCTGCTTGCGGCCATGCCCCACCCGGACGTGACGCGGACGATCCTGGACGAATCCGGCTACACCGCGATGTGGCGGAATGACAAGACCCCGGAGGCCGAGGGGCGTCTGGAGAACCTCAAGGAGCTGGTGCGGGCGCTGGCGGATTTCGAGAGCCTGGGCGATTTCCTCGAACACATCAGCCTGGTGATGGACAACGACGAGGCCGTCACCGACGACAAGATCAGCCTGATGACGTTGCACGGCGCCAAGGGACTGGAGTTCGAAACCGTGTTCCTGCCCGGTTGGGAAGAAGGCTTGTTCCCCCATCAACGGGCGCTGGACGAAGGGGGACCCGCGGCCCTCGAGGAGGAACGGCGCCTGGCCTACGTCGGACTGACCCGGGCCCGCCGGCGCGCCTTCGTTTTCCATGCCGCCAATCGTCAGGTCTACGGGTACTGGCAGTCCGTTCTTCCTTCCCGGTTCATCACCGAACTGCCCGATGAGAACGTGGAGAGGGGAGCACCGCTGGGGCTGCACGGGGCCCGGGCCGGCCGCGGTGGCGGGGTCTCCGAGCGAACCGCCACGGTGTTCGCGGGCTCGGCGTGGCAGTCCCACGCCCGGCGCTCCGCCCCGCTGATCGACACCCGGTCCTACCAGGTCACACCCGGCCACGGTGCGGATCAAGCCTTCGCGACCGGCCAGCGGATTTTTCACCAGAAGTTTGGTTACGGCCGCGTCGTTGCCGTCAACGGCGACAAACTGGATATCCAGTTCGACAAAGCCGGTACCAAGAAGGTCATCCAAAGCTTCGTCGAAGCGGTGTGATGGCCGATAGCTTGTGGCGAACCTCGATCGACGTCGCGGCCGGCGACGCGTCGGTGTTCGGGGCGGCGCTGGAACCGTTCTGTGAAGCCGTCGCCCTGTTCGGGGACGAGGACGACGGGACATGGCGCGTCGAGGGATTGTCCCGGAACGAGCCCGATCGCGCCGCGCTCGGTATCGCCCTCGCCCTCGCCCTCGCCGCCGCTTGTCACGGCGTCCCGCGCCCCGAACCACGAATCGAGCATCTGGCGTCGCGCGACTGGCTGGCGGAGAACCTGGCCCGGTTCCCGTCCTTCGGGATCGGGCGGTTCTTTATTTATGGGTCGCACCTCGCCGAGCGGGCGCCGGCCGGCCGGATCGGTCTGCTAGTCGATCCCGGGACCGCCTTCGGATCCGGCCGCCACGCCTCGACCGCCGGCTGCCTGATCGCGCTCGACGATCTGTCGCGCCGGCGGTTCCGGCGGCCGTTGGATATGGGCTGCGGTTCGGGGATTCTGGCGATCGCCATGGCCAAGCTGTGGCGGGCGCCGGTCCTCGCCGCCGACGTCGATGGCGAGGCCGTCGTGGTGACCCGGCGGAACGCCCGTCTCAATGGTGTGGGCGATCGGGTTCGCGCCGTTCGCGCCGACGGGTACCAGGCCCCGGGCTTCGGCGCCGCCGGGCCTTTCGACCTGATCGTCTGCAACATCCTGGCGCGGCCGATCAAGCGGATGGCCGCGGGCCTGGCCGGCGGGCTCCAGCCGGGTGGCGTCGCCGTGCTGTCGGGCTTCCTGGCGCGGGACGCCGGCGGCGTATTGTTTGCCCACCGCGCCGCGGGTCTCCGGCTGGTGCGGCGGATCACCATCGACGGCTGGCGGACCCTGGTGCTGACGCGGTGATCCCGGGTTCGCCGTCGGAGCTCAACTTTTTCCGCGGCGGTGGCACCGGCGATGTGGCCGCCCCCCGCCAGGTTTGCTAATGTCCGCCCGCCCACCAATCAGATCGGAACCGTTAGCAGGGGAACCGGAGGAGTAGACATGTCGTCGATCGCGAGCACAGCGGCCTGGAAGGCGCTGGATGACCATCAAAAAGCCACCCAAAACCAGCACATGCGCGATCTGTTCGCCGAGGACCCCGGCCGCTTCGAGCGGTTCTCGGTCCGCGTCCGCGACGTGCTGCTCGACTACTCGAAGAACCGGGTGACCGCCGAGACCATGGACCGGCTGGTCGCGCTGGCGCGCGAGGCGGGGGTCGAACAGTGGCGCGATCGGATGTTCTCCGGCGACAAGATCAACGAAACCGAAGGCCGGGCGGTGCTGCACGTGGCGCTGCGCAATGCGCCGGACGCCCCGATTCTGGTCGACGGCGAGGACGTGATGCCGGGGGTCGCCCGCGTCCTTGCCCAGATGCGCAAATTCACCGATGCGGTCCGCGACGGCGCCTGGACCGGCCAGACCGGCAAGCGGATCACCGATGTTGTCAACATCGGCATCGGCGGCTCCGATCTCGGCCCGGTGATGGTCTGCGAGGCGCTGAAGCCCTATCACCAGCCGGGACTCGGCGTTCATTTCGTCTCCAACGTCGACGGCACCCACATCGCCGAGACTCTCAAGAAGCTCGATCCCGAAACCACCCTGTTCATCGTCGCGTCGAAGACGTTCACCACCCAGGAAACCCTGACCAACGCGATCAGCGCCCGCGACTGGCTGGTCGACGCGCTGGGCAAGGAAGCGGTGGCCAAGCACTTCGTCGCCCTGTCCACCAACACCGAGGCGGTGACCGCGTTCGGCATCGACGCGGCCAACATGTTCGAGTTCTGGGATTGGGTCGGCGGCCGCTATTCGCTGTGGTCGGCGATCGGCATGCCGGTCGCGGTGGCCATCGGCATGGACCGGTTCGAGGCGTTGTTGTCCGGCGGCCGGGCGATGGACGAGCACTTCCGCACCGCCCCGCTGGGGGCCAACATGCCGGTGATCCTGGCGTTGATCGGCGTGTGGAACAGCGACTTCCTCGGCGCCGATACCTACGCGGTGTTGCCCTACGACCAGTATCTGCACCGTTTGCCCGCCTACCTGCAGCAAGCGGACATGGAGAGCAACGGCAAGTACGTCACCCGCGACGGTGGGCGGGTCGACTACCCAACCGGCCCGATCCTGTTCGGCGAGCCGGGAACCAACGGCCAGCATTCGTTCTACCAGCTCATCCACCAGAGCACTCGAATGGTACCCTGCGACTTCATCGCTCCGGCGCGGTCCCACAATCCGGTCGGCGAGCACCATCCGATCCTGCTCTCCAACTTCTTCGCCCAGACCGAGGCGCTGATGAAGGGCAAGACCGAGACGAGGTCCGCGCCGAGTTGGAAGGGCAGGGGCTCTCCGGCGCCGCCCTGGAGGCGCTGGTGCCCCACAAGGTGTTCGACGGCAACCGTCCGACCAATTCGATCATGGTGCCCGGCGTCGATCCCTTCACCCTCGGCATGCTGATCGCCCTCTACGAGCACAAGATCTTCGTCCAGGGGGTGATCTGGCGGATCAATTCCTTCGACCAGTGGGGCGTCGAGCTGGGCAAGCAACTGGCCAAGGCGATCCTCCCCGAATTGACCGGCGATGGCCCGGTCACCGGCCACGATTCCTCGACCAACGGCTTGATCAATGCGTACAAGCAATTGAAGTGAGGTCCCAACGCCGATGACCCTGCGCCGGCACCCCGAGACCGTCGTCAACCGTATCGCCGCCGGCGAAGTGATCGAGCGGCCGGCGTCGGCGGTCAAG
>JAUXFS010000376.1 GCA_030622775.1 Rhodospirillales bacterium
ATACGCGCCGGACACGCGAACATTCGCACTCACCTGGAGTACATCGCCTTCCTGATCCAACGGCGAAACTGGCTTGCCGGCGATCGCATGACCCTCGCGGATATCGCCGCGGCGGCGCACCTGTCGTGCGTCGACTATATCGGCGACGTTCCCTGGGAAAAACACGAAGACGCGAAGAACTGGTACGCACGGGTCAAGTCCCGGCCCAGCTTTCGCTCGATTCTTGCCGATCACATCCCCGGCCTCGCGCCACCCAAGGCCTACGCAGATCTCGACTTCTAGCCCCCCGGCGACGCGGTAAGGACATTCCACCAGTACCCAAACGGGTGCAACCGGATTAGACTCGGAGTTTGGACGAGAGGGGCAAGCCCCTGAAGGACCGGGAATCGTGACCGAAACCATCAAGACCGGAACCGCGCCGCACCTTTTCTGTTTCGGGCTCGGCTACAGTGCCCGGGTTCTGGCCGGTCGACTGGCGTCGGAAGGCTGGGCGGTATCGGGGACCTGTCGGGACGAAGCCACGCGCCAAGCGTTGGCCGCGGAAGGCTTTCGCGCCCATCTGTTCGACCGCGAACACCCCCTGGACGATCCCGTGGCGGCGTTGTCGGAGGTCACCGACGTGCTCTGCTCGGTGCCGCCCGACGGCGAGGGCGACCCGGTTCTCGACCGGCTCGGCGCCGACATCGCCTCGATGGCCGGCCTGCGCTGGATCGGCTATCTCTCGACCACCGGCGTCTATGGCGATACCGGCGGTGCCGCGGTCGACGAGACGGCGCCGCTCAACCCGACATCGGAGCGAAGCCGCCGACGGATCGAGGCGGAACGGCGGTGGCTGGAGCTGTACCGCTCCCACGGTCTTCCCGTCCACGTGTTTCGGCTGGCCGGCATCTACGGTCCGGGACGAAACGCCATCGACCAGGTCCGGGCGGGACGGGCGCGGCGAATCGACAAGGCCGGGCATTTGTTCTCGCGCATCCATGTGGACGATGTCGCCTCCGTACTCCGCGCCTCGATGGCCCGTCCCGACCCCGGCGCGATCTACAACGTCTGTGACGATATCCCGGCGTCGCAGAGCGACGTGGTCGCCTACGCCTGCGCGTTGCTGGGCGTCACGCCGCCGCCGCCGGTGCCGCTGGAAGAACTCGCCGAGGAGATGTCGCCGATGGCGCTGAGTTTCTGGCGGGACAACCGCCGTGTCGAAAATTCCCGGATGAAGCTCGATCTGGGAGCCCAGCTCGAGTATCCCGACTACCGAAGCGGGCTGCAGGCGCTATTGCAATCCAAACCGTCCGGCTGAACCGGCGCGGCCGGGCTCGCCCGGTTTGGTTGTCGGAAGGCGGGGGTTCTCGGGCAACTCATCGCCCGACGGTTGATTGGACTTGATCGCGGGATTAAGCGATGATTGATGGTTCGGGTAACCGCCATCGTCGGTGAATTTTCGCTTACGGTGCCACTGGCCGAGGAAGCATGTTGCTCGTTGGTTTTAGGGCTGTCGTTTCCGCGCTGATCCTCCTGGTGTCCCTGAGCCTGTCCGAGGCCGGATCCGGTGGCAGCGCCGTGCTGCTCGATATCAACGGACCGATCGGCCCGGCAACCAGCGACTACCTGGTCCGGGGCCTGGAGAAGGCGGAGGAGCGGGGCGCCCGGCTGGTGATCCTGCGCATGGACACCCCTGGCGGGCTCGATACCTCGATGCGCGAGATCATCCGCGCCATCCTGGCCTCGCCGGTGCCGGTGGTCAGCTACGTCGCGCCGAGCGGGTCTCGTGCCGCCAGCGCGGGGACGTACATCAGCTACGCCAGCCACGTCGCGGCGATGGCCCCGGGAACCAATCTGGGCGCTGCGACTCCGGTGCAGATCGGCGGGCCGGGCCTGCCGCGGATCTCTCCCGATCAGGACAACGACAAAGGCAAGGACGAGGAGAGTTCGGAAGAGACCTCGGAGGCGCCGCCGAAAAGCGGCGGAGCAAAACCGACCCTTTCCGACAAGGCGGTCAACGACGCCGTCGCCTACATCCGCAGCCTGGCGCAAATGCGCGACCGCAACGTCGAGTGGGCGGAGAAGGCCGTCCTCGCGGCATCGACGCTGACCGCCGAAGAGGCCCTGCGGGAGGGGGTGATCGATGTGGTCGCCGACGACGTGAATGATCTCCTGGCCAAGCTGGATGGCCGGGAGGTGACCGTCCAGGGCAAAACCCGGCGTCTCGAAACCGCCGCCCTCGCCGTCGTCGCGCTGGCGCCCGACTGGCGGACGGAGCTGCTGGCGGTGATCACCAATCCCAACGTGGCCTACGTGCTGATGCTGATCGGCATCTACGGGATTCTTTTCGAGTTCTACAGCCCCGGCCTCGTCGGACCCGGCGTCATCGGCGCAATCTGCCTGCTGCTCGCGTTCTATGCGCTCCACATCCTGCCGGTGAACTACACGGGACTCGCGCTCATCCTCCTCGGAATCGCGCTTATCATTGCCGAGGCGTTCATGCCCAGTTTCGGCGTGCTCGGGATTGGCGGCATCGTCGCCTTCGTCATCGGCTCGATCATGCTGATGGATACCGACGTGCCCGGCTTCACCGTCGCCTGGCAGTTGATCGGCAGCATCGCCTTCTTCGGCGGCGGCATGCTGCTGATGATGGTGATGATGCTGATGCGATCGCGCCGTCGCGCGGTGGTGGCCGGCCCCGAGGAGATGATCGACAGCGCCGGCGCCGTCCTCGACTGGAAAGGGGAAGAGGGCCGGGTCAGGGTTCACGGGGAGATCTGGCGGGCGCGCGCCAAGGGGGAGATCGCCGAGGGTGAGCGCGTTCGCGTGACCAGGATCGACGGCCTCACCCTGGAGGTGGAGCCGGAATCGAAACGGAGGGAACCGAAGTGATGGAATTTTTTCTCAGCCAAGCCTGGATCGTCGGCGTCGTCCTCGTCCTCGTCCTCGTCCTGCTTGCCGCGTCGCTCAAGGTGCTGCGCGAGTACGAGCGCGGCGTGGTGTTCCTGCTTGGCCGCTTCTGGAAGGTCAAGGGACCGGGGCTGGTCATCGTCATCCCGATGATTCAGCAGATGGTTCGCGTCGATCTCAGGGTGCGGGTGCTCGACGTGCCGGAGCAGGACGTGATCTCCCGCGACAATGTTTCGGTGAAGGTCAACGCGGTCGTCTACTACCGGGTGCTCGACGCCCAACGATCGATCATCCAGGTCGAGGACTTCAACTCCGCGACCAGCCAGCTCGCCCAGACAACGCTGCGCTCCGTTCTCGGCCAGCACGAGCTGGACGAGATGCTGGCCGAGCGCAAGAAGCTCAACAACGATATCCAGATCATTCTCGACGAGCACACCGAGGCCTGGGGCATCAAGGTATCCAACGTCGAGATCAAGCGGGACGATATCGACGAGAGCAGGATCCGCGCCATCGCCAAGCAGGCGGAGGCCGAGCGGGGCCGGCGGGCCAAGATC
>JAUXFS010000504.1 GCA_030622775.1 Rhodospirillales bacterium
AAGGATAAGCCGCGACGTCGGTGGGTGGATCGGGACCGTGGAGGTTGTTGCGGATCGTTTGCGCGAAACGAGGCTTCCCTCGTCGACGGCCGCGCGCACCCGATCGCGATTCCGCTTGAACCGGCCGCGACGGCGGGCGGTCACGCCGGCCGGGAACGATTGCCTTGACATTAGTCCTATTAAGGGATATAGCTCCTATTAAGGGCTTTTCGACGGGGAGGGAGAGGTGCGTGTGTCAGGGATCAGATGCCAGGGATCAGGTATCGGGGTTGGTTGCGGCGGGGTGTGCGCCCGCCTTCGCCAAGGCTTCGGCGCGCAGCCTTCGCTGCTCGGCCTGCCTACCTGCCTTCGCCAAGGCTATGGCGGGCCTGCCAGCCGAAGCCTCGGCGAAGGCTGGTTTCACCAAAAATGTATACTTTTGTTTCAGGGAAAAAGCGAGTTGGTTCAAGGCGTTATGCGGAATTCATGTATACTTTTGTATACCGGGTCGAAAAGGCCGATCGTGGAAAATCAAGGACTTAGCGGAAAAAATGTCTACTTTTGTATACTTTTGTATACCGTTCATGTTTGGCCCCGACGGGTTTCTTTTGGAATCAACGGACTAAGTGCCACGGATGCGTAACGAAGGTAGACAAAACCGCCCCCGAGGTATACAAAAGGTATACATTTTTGCTTCTCCGGCGAGCCCATGGCTGGGCTCGCCTCTGGTCGCAATGCGCCCAGCCCCTCCTTTGTTGTTGGCAACGGCGAGCCCCGGGTTCGCCTTGGGCGCCGGGCGCGGACATCCGTTCGCTTGGCTATCCTCGCTGCGCCGCGGACGCGCACCTGCGCTTGCTGGGGTGGCGCCATTTTTTGGTATGACCTGTTGCGCCGGCCGGGGCGGCGACCGTATAGTCCCGGCTCATGACCGACGGCGTCGCTCCCGCCCCCTTTGCCCACCGCCATCTGCTCGGCATCCAAGGCCTTTCGCCTCCGGAGATCGGCTTGCTGCTCGATCGCTCGGAAAGCTACGTCGAGCAGAACCGCCGGGCCGACAAGAAGAAGTCGGTGCTGCGCGGGCGCACCATCATCAACCTGTTCTTCGAGGCGTCGACGCGGACGCGGACCTCGTTCGAGCTGGCCGGCAAGCGGCTCGGCGGCGACGTCATCAACA
This sequence comes from Rhodospirillales bacterium, assembly GCA_030622775.1. Classification (GTDB taxonomy): domain Bacteria; phylum Pseudomonadota; class Alphaproteobacteria; order Rhodospirillales; family Defluviicoccaceae; genus JAUXFS01. Next base: position 1,154 of record JAUXFS010000504.1, read on the forward strand.
TGTCGCTCTCGACCAGCGCGATCAAGAAGGGCGAGACCGTGATGGACACGGCGATGACGCTGAACGCCATGCACCCCGACGTGCTGGTGGTGCGCCATCCCGAATCGGGCGCCGTCAAGCTGCTGTCCGAGCAGGTCAACTGCGCCGTCGTCAACGCCGGCGACGGCTCCCACGAACACCCGACCCAGGCGCTGCTCGACGCGCTGACCATTCGCCGGCGCAAGGGCCGGCTTTCCGGACTGAGGGTGGTCATCTGCGGCGACGTCATGCATTCGCGCGTCGCCCGGTCCAACATCCACCTGCTCAACATCATGGGCGCCAGCGTCCGGCTGGTGGCGCCGGCGACGCTGCTTCCGCCCGAGGTCGAGCGCCTCGGGGTCGAGGTCTTCCACGACATGCACGCCGGCCTCGAGGGCTGCGACATCGTGATGATGCTGCGGCTGCAGACCGAGCGCATGCACGCCAACTTCTTTCCGTCCGTCCGCGAGTACTTTCACTTCTTCGGGCTCGATTACGACAAGTTGTCGAGGGCCAATCCGGAGGCGCTGATCATGCATCCGGGGCCGATGAACCGGGGCGTCGAGATCGACTCGGTGGTCGCCGACGATTACGGCCGCAGCGTCATCCGCGAGCAGGTGGAAATGGGAGTGGCGGTGCGCATGGCGTGCCTGGAGCTGCTGACCCTGAACCCGGCCGCGGCGGACGCGGACGCGCGGAACATCTAAGGGGCTGTGTGATGCGCAACGGCAATGGTCCGGGACGTGTGGCCTACACCAACGCCCGGCTGCTCGACCCCGCCACCGGGCTGGACGTCCCCGGCGGCCTGTTGACCGAGGGTGAGTTCATCGCCGACCTCGGCCCGGAGCTGTTCGCCGACGCAATCCCCGAGGGCGCGACGGAGGTCGATTGCGAGGGCCACTGCCTGTGCCCCGGACTGGTCGACATCCGGGTGCAATTGCGCGAACCGGGAGAGGAGCACAAGGGAACGCTGGCCTCGACCGGCAAGGCGGCGACCGCCGGCGGCATCACCTCGATGGTCTGCCTGCCCAACACCCGGCCGGTCATCGACGACATGTCGGTGGTCGAGTTCGTCGCCCGCCGCGCCCGCCTGTTGGGGCTGACCAAGGTCTACTGCTACGGCGCCGTGACCAAGGGCCTGGAGGGCCGGGAGCTGGCCGAGATCGGCATGCTCGCCGAGGCCGGCGCCGTGGCCTTCACCGACGGCGTCAAGACGATCGCCAGCGCCCGGGTCATGCGCCAGGCGCTCGGCTACGCCCGGACGTTCGGGCTGCTGATCGTCGAGCACGCGGAGGAGCCGACCCTCGCCGAGGGCGGCGACATGAACGCCGGCGAGATGGCCACCCGGCTGGGGCTGATCGGCATCCCGCGCGAGGCGGAGGTGATCATCGTCGAGCGCGACCTGAGGCTGGCGGAGCTGACCTGCGGCCGGATCCATTTCGGCCATCTCTCGACCGGCGGCGCCATCAACGCGGTGCGCCGGGCCAAGGCCAAGGGGCTGAAGGTCAGTTGCGATACCGCGCCGCCCTATTTCGCGCTCAACGAGAACGCGGTCGGCGACTACCGGACGTTCGCCA
>JAUXFS010000467.1 GCA_030622775.1 Rhodospirillales bacterium
GGCCCCGAGACCGCCCCCGAGACCGGCCGCGGCCTCCCCACCGTGGTCTGGGCGGCGGGGCTCATCGCCGTGGTCGGGCTGCTCCTTTTGGTGTTTTCATGAACCCGAGACGCGTCGATCGGTGTGGCGGGAGGGACCTATGACGACTGTCTCGATGACGGTGAATGGCGGGAAGGCGACGGCGGACGTCGAGCCGCGAACCCTCCTCGTCGATTTCCTGCGCGAGCATCTCCGGTTGACCGGCACCCACGTCGGCTGCGACACCGGCCACTGCGGCGCCTGCGTGGTGCACGTCGACGGCAACAGCGTCAAGTCGTGCTCGATGCTCGCGGTTCAGGCGGACGGCGCCCGGTTGACGACGATCGAGGGCCTCGCCACCAACGAACAGCTGCATCCGATGCAGGAGGCGTTTCGACTGAACCACGCGCTGCAGTGCGGCTTCTGCACGCCGGGCATGGTGATGAGCGCGATCGACCTGGTCGGGCGCGTCCCCGATCCAAGCGACGCCGAGATCCGCGCCTGGCTCGACGGCAACCTCTGCCGTTGCACCGGCTATCACAACATCGTCGTCGCGGTGAAAGCCGGGGCAATGGCGATGCGGGATCGGTGAGGGAGTGATGCACGCCTTCCGCTACCAGCGACCATCATCGATCGCCGAGGCCGTTTCGGCGCTCGCGGCGGCGGCCGACGGGAAATTCGTCGCCGGCGGTATGACCCTGATCCCGATCATGAAACAGCGCCTCGCCGAGCCGTCCGACATCATCGATCTCGGCGGAATCGGCGGCCTCGCCGCCATCGCCATCGACGGCGCATCGCTGTTCGTCGGGGCGATGGCCACCCATGACGCGGTGGCGAATTCGCCCGACGCACAAAGGGCGATCCCGGCGCTGGCCGATCTGGCGGGCGACATCGGCGATCCGCAGGTGCGCAATCGCGGCACCATCGGCGGCTCGATCGCCAACAACGATCCGGCGGCCGACTATCCGGCCGTGGTTCTCGGGCTCGGCGCCACCATCCACACCGACCGCCGCCGCATCGGCGCCGATGATTTCTTCACCGGGATGTTCGAAACCGCCCTCGAGGACGACGAGTTGATCCTCGGCGTGAGCTTCCCGGTGCCGGAAAAGGCCGGCTACGCCAAGTTCAAGCAGCAGGCGTCGCGCTACGCCCTCGCCGGGGTCATGGTGTCGAAGGACCCGGCCGGCGTGCGCCTCGCGGTGACCGGCGCCGCCCCTTGTGTCTTCCGGGTGATGGAAATGGAGGCGGCGCTCACCGCCCGCTTCCGGCCGGAGGCGCTCGACGGCCTCGATGTGCCGGCCGACGGGCTCAACGCCGACATCCACGGCTCGCCGGAATACCGGGCGCATCTGATCGGGGTGATGGCCAAACGAGCGGTCGCGGCCGCGTGCTGACGACTCTCACCGCGAGAGGGTCGACGGGCGGAGGGCAGGCTCGCGGGCGCCGCTCCGGTCGTGGATGTACTTGGCGAACTCCTCCGAAACCATCGGTCGGGTGAAGTAGTAGCCTTGCGCCAGATCGCATCCATGGAACCGCAGAAAGGTCAACTGCTCCTCGGTTTCCACCCCCTCGGCGACGACTTCCATCCGCAGGCTGTGCGCCATGCCGATCATCGCGATGGCGAGAGCGGCGTCCGCCGGGTTGGTGGTGATGTCGCGCACGAACGAGCGGTCGATCTTCAAGGTGTTGATCGGGAACCGCTTCAGATAGCCGATCGACGAATAGCCGGTTCCGAAATCGTCGACCGAGAAATGGATGCCCATTTCGCTCAGCGCCTCGAGGGTGCCGATCGTTTGCGGGGCATCGTCGACGAGGACGCCCTCGGTGATCTCGAGCTCCAATTGCTCCGGCGTAAGCTGGTTGTCGCGGAGCGCGCCGGAAACCGTTTCCACCAACTTCTCGCCCTGAAACTGCCGTGAGGACACGTTCACCGCGACACGCATCGGCGCTCCCGCCCATTGCCGCCATGTTCGGCTCTGCCGGCAAGCGGTGCGCAGCACGAATTCCCCGAGACGCCCGATCAAACCGTCGTTCTCCGCGACGGGGATGAAATAGTCCGGCGACACCAGTCCGAGCTCGGGGTGGTTCCACCGCAGGAGGGCCTCGGCGCCGACCAGCTTGCCCGAGGGAAGATCGAACAGCGGATGGTAGACGAGAAACATCTCCTTGCGTTCGAGGGCGTGTCGCAGACGGAACTCGATGTCCGTACGCTTCACCGCATGCTGGTCTATCTGCGGCGCAAAAAAACGGAAGGTGTTTCGACCCGCCGCCTTCGCCTGGTACATCGCCGCATCGGCATTGCGCAGGAGTGTATGCGAGCTGTCGCCATCGGAAGGAAACACCGAAACGCCGATGCTGACCGTGGTCGAAACCTTGCGCCCCTCCAGCGAGAAAGGCCTGCGAAACGCGGCGAGGATCTTGTCGGCAACCACTTGCGACTGAGATCCCTCGCTCAGATCGGGCAACACGACGACAAACTCGTCGCCGCCGAGCCGCCCCACCGTATCGCCTGCGCGAACGCTCGCGGTGAGGCGGCAAGCCGCTTCCACCAGAAGCTCGTCGCCGGCCGAATGCCCGAAGGTATCATTGATCATCTTGAAATCGTCGAGATCGATGAACGCAACGGCCACGGACTGTTTTTCCCGCTTTGCCCTGGCGATCGCCTGGTCGACGCGATCCAGCGTCAGCAATCGGTTGGGGAGTCCCGTCAGGTCGTCGAAACTGGCCTGATGGAGCAGGCGTTCCTCGTATTCCTTGCGAACCGTAATGTCTTCCTTGACCGCGACAAAGTGGGTGATTTCGCCGGCGGCGGTCTTGATCGGCGAGATCGAGGCGAACTCCCAGAACACCTCGCCGTCCTTTTTTCTGTTGGGCAACTCGCCCCGCCATTCGCGGCCGGGAGGAAGGGTCTCCCACAGTTCTCTGTCGCA
>JAUXFS010000542.1 GCA_030622775.1 Rhodospirillales bacterium
CCCGGCGATGCCGGGCGGCGGCATGGGCGGCATGGGCGGCATGGGCGGCATGGACTTCTGACGCCCAACTCCGTCAACCGGGAAATCCATGGGGCCGCGCATCGCCGCGGCCCCTTCCCGTTTCGGCGCCCCGAACGAACCCGCCCCGAACAAAATAGCCCAAAAAACCTCAGAGTCTGGCAAAACGAGCTTCGGCGGCCCGCTCGATAGCCGCCGCCGCCAGGCTCTCCAGCTTGAGCCGGTCGCGGATCATCTCCAGCATCCGCGCCTCTTCCTTCTCCACGTGGCCGTCGGCGACCGCCACCTCGCAGGCCAGCAAGTAGGCGGTCTCCCGCAATTTCGGCGGAATTGCCGTCGCGATCAGCCCGAGAGCCTTGTCCAGGCCGTCCTCGTCGTCCAGCAGCTCGGCGCATGCCGCCGCCGCCGCCGGCAGAAGCTCCTTGTTGTAGTCCGCGAACACCGGGAGATCGCGGAGGACCTCGCCGATGATCCGAAGCTCCGGATCGGTCATATCGCGGTCCGAGGCCGAGACAAGGACCATGGTGTAAATGAGGGCGGCGTGGTGGCTGATCATCGGGGCCTCTTGCAATGAAGATTGGAACCTGGGATATCAGGTTTTCTACCTTAAAGCGCGCCACGGGCGGGCGCGTCAATCCCGGAAGCGTTTGGTCGCCGCCTTGCGCGCCGCTATTGGTCGCAACCGCTTACGGAATGTTGTCGATGCCCGATGTTCGGATACGATAGGGCAATTTGGGAAACCCATGGTTATCGTCGGCAAAACCCTGCTCGTTATCGGTCTCGCCCTGCTCGCCGGCGCGGTCGTCTGGTGGTACCTGTTCTTCGAGCAGATCCTCGGCGAAAACGTCAAACAGGCGAGCGACTGCTTCTATTACACCACCGACCTCTGCTCGTTCGGCGCCGCCGTCGGCATGCTCGGCGACATCCCCACCTACTCTCCGCTGCCGCTGTGGGCCGCCGCCGTCGCCATGATCAGCGGCTTGGCGATGATCGCCGGCACCCGGGGAAAGCGCTAGTGGTCCATGTCAGCCGTTCTCCTCGCCGAAGAACGCGAGCAGACGGTCGGCGAGGAGATCCGGGGCTTCCTCGGGGATGAAGTGACCGCAGTCGGGCACCACCTCGCCACGCACGTCGACGGCGACGTGCTTCATCGACTCCTCGGGCTCGCGACCGCGTCCGCGCCCGTGCGGATAGCTCGCCGCGCCGCCGATGGCGAGCACCGGCATCGGCAGCTTCAACCGGGCGATCGTCGCCTGGTTGTCGGCGGCATCCTGGGCGATGGCGCGGTAGTAGGCGAAACCGGCACGCATCGCGCCGGGCTGGCGGTAGGTCCGCAGATACTCCTTTAGGTCGTCTTCACCGATCGCGTCGGGGCGATAGGCGAAAGTGCGATAGAACCACGCTAGGTAGATGTCCTCGCGGCCCTCGGTCAACGCCTCGGGCAAGTCGGGAGTGATGTGGAACTGGTGATGCCAGCGCCGCCCCCCCTGGGAGAAATCGCCGCCGCTGCCGGGGATGACCACGTCGAGGATGACCAGCCGGCGCACCGCCTCCGGGTGGGCGGCGGCGAGCGCATAGGCCGTCGGCCCGCCCCAGTCGTGGCCGACCAGAAAGAACGACTCGTGGCCGAGCGTCCCGTTGACCAGCCGCCAGATGTCGTCGGCGACCGTCTTCTTGTCGTAGCCCGCCGCCGGCCGCGAGCTGTCGCCGAGGCCGCGCAGATCGGGAGCGATGACCGTGTACTCCCGAGCCAGCGCCGGGATCACCCGCCGCCACTCCCACCAGGTTTGCGGCCACCCGTGCAACAGCACCAGCGGCGGCCCCTCGCCGGCCGTCACATAGTGCAACATCACCTCGCCAACGTCGGCGAAACGGTGGACAAGGCTGGCGTCAGCGGACATCGCGTGCTCGCTCCCGAGGGTTTGTATCACCCGGCGATCATACACCGATCGATCCCGAAGCGAAGACGCCGAACGGCTGAAGGCAGTATCCGCGGCACTGTTCCCGCCGGGCTTCGAGATTCCTGCGAAGACGCCGTGACGCCCCGGTCGTGGTGATCCGGGTCTGCTCCAACACCGCTTCGCCGGGATCGAACCCGAGCCCCGGGTTGTCGTCGAGGACGATGACGCCGCTCTCCCCGGCGATGATCGCGGCGCGCTCCTCATTCACGCAAACCGTGCTTTATGTGCTATTATAGGGTGCAAATTTTTGTAACACTCAAATAAAGGCTGCGTTTGCGCGTCGCAGGAATACTGGGTGGGGGCTCGAAGCGGTCGGCCATGGGAGACATCGGTTCGTTCGATGAGAAGAGGACTCCACTATCTCGCGGTTGCGCTCGGGTTGGTTGTTCCGGTTTTCGCCGCGGCGCAGACGGCGGCGGGTCCATCGTCCGACGGCGGCGGGGATTCCTGGCGGGTGTGTGGCGAGGCGACCGCCGCCGCTGAGAAGGCCGCGAAGGTCCCCGGAAAGCTTCTGTTGTCGATCGCGCTCGTCGAGTCCGGCCGCAGGAACG
>JAUXFS010000509.1 GCA_030622775.1 Rhodospirillales bacterium
CGCGCCGCTTGTGATGCTCCCGCATCACGGCGCACCGCACTCCTTGCCGGAAACCTCGATAGGCCGTCACAATGGGTCCCTATCAATGACCGCTGGTATTAGTCTTCCGGCGTCGTCAGCGAGACGCCGAGCAGCGCCCGGCGTCTGAGCCAGGGGCTCGGGCGGTAGCGCGGGTCGCCGTAGAAACGCTCCATCGCCTCGAGGATGGCGAGCACCCGCCGGGGTCCGATGGCGTCGCCGAAACCCAACGGTCCCTTGGGGTAGCCGAGGCCGAGCCTGACCGCGGTGTCGATGTCGGCGGGCCGGGCGATACGCTGCTGGGCGATGTCGCAGCCGATGTTGACGATGGTGGCGACTACCCGCTGGGCGATGAAACCCGGGCTGTCATGGATCACCGTCACCGCCGTCCCGTCGGCGGCCAACAGGACGTGGGCGGAGTCCCTGACGGCGGCGTCGGTGACCGGCGTCGTCATCAGGGTGCGGCGGCGGGCGAGGCCGAACAGGGTATCGACGGCAACGGTGCGCCCGGCATCCAACCCTTGCGCCACCGCCGTCGTCGTCGCGTCGTCGCCGAAGGGGGTGACCAACAGGACGGCGTCGCCGGGCGGATCGGTGCCTTCGCGCATCTCGGCGCCGGCATCGCGCAGCACCGCCGTCAATGCCGCCCGGGCCTCGGGCTCGGCCGGGCTCACCCACACCGGCAGGGGCCGGGCTTCGGGCACTTTCCGCTCGGGAGGCGACACCATTTTTCCGTCGGCGTAGTCGTAGTATCCGCGCCGGCTCTTGCGGCCATGGAGGCCGGCCATCACCCGCCGGCGGGTCATCGGCGAGGGGCGAAACCGCGGCTCCTGATAGAACTGGTCGTAGATCGACTCCATCACCGTGTGGGAGACGTCGAGGCCGGTCAGATCCATCAGCTCGAACGGGCCCATGCGGAAGCCGGCGACATCGCGCAGCACCCGGTCGATCCCGGCGAAATCGGCGATGCCTTCGCCGACGATCCTGAGCGCCTCGGTGCCGAACCCGCGTCCGGCGTGGTTGACCAGGAAGCCGGGCATGTCGACGGTGACCGCCGGGTGATGGCCGATGCGCCGGGCGATGCCGGCGAGGGCGTCGGTCACCCAGGCATCGGTCAGCTCGCCGCCGATGACCTCGACCACCTTCATCAGCGGCACCGGGTTGAAGAAATGGAACCCCGCCACCCGGTCCGGCCGGCGGCAGCCGGCGGCGATGGCGGTGACCGACAGCGACGACGTGTTGGTTGCCAGCACGCAGTCGTCGGCGACGAACTCCTCCAGCCCGCTGAACAGTTCGCGCTTCACCTCCAGGTTCTCGACGATCGCCTCGACGATCACCTGGCAATCGGCGAACGGCATCAACCCGCCGTGGACGATCTCGATCCGATCCTGGGTCGCGGCGGCGTCGGCCGCCGAAACGCGCCCCTTGTCGATCGCCCGGTCGAGCATGTTGGCGATGAAGGCGACGGCCTTTTCCGCCGCGCCCTCCTGGGCGTCGCCGATCAGCACCCGGATGCCCGCCGCCGCCGCCACCTGGACGATGCCGCGGCCCATCGCCCCGGCGCCGATGACTCCGAGGCACAGGTCCGGTCCGGCGGGATCCAGCGTCATGGTTGTCATCTCCCTTGGTAGCGCGGTTTTCTCTTCTCGGCAAAGGCCTTCATGCCTTCCTTCTGGTCGCGGCTGTCGAACAGCAACTGGAAGGCCTTGCGTTCCAGCATCAGCGCCGTTTCCAGCGAGGCGTCCTGACCGGCCAGCAACACCTCCTTGATCTGCATCACCGCGAGCGGCGGCATCGCGGCGATCCGCTCGGCCATCTTCAGCGCCCGCTCCAGCACCTCGGCGTCGGCAACGACCTCGCTGACCAGACCCATGGCTTCCGCCTCGGCCGCCGTCACCGGCTCACCGGTGAGGATCATCTTCATCGCCTTGAACTTGCCGACCGCGCGGGTGAGGCGCTGCGTTCCGCCCGCTCCGGGCATGATCCCGACCCGGATCTCCGGCTGGCCGAACCTGGCGCCCTCGCCGGCGATGATGATGTCGGCGTGCATGGCGAGCTCGCAGCCGCCGCCCAAGGCGAAGCCGTTGACGGCGGCGATGACCGGCTTGGGGCAGGTCGCGATCGCCCGCCAATGCAGGTGGTTCCGGCGCAGCATCTGTTCGGTCGCGGTCAACTCGGCCATCTCGCCGATGTCGGCGCCGGCGACGAACGCCTCCTCGTTGCCGGTGAGCACGATGCAACGAACGTCGTCGTCGCCGCCGAGTTGGGTGAAATGCTCGGTCAACAGCTCGCGCACCCGCATGTTGATGGCGTTTTTCACTTGCGGGCGGTTGACGCGGACGAGGGCGACGCCGTCCCGGGGCTTTTCGCACAACACTTCAGTCATCGGGTCTCCATCGGATCTGGCTCTGCCGGAAATCGGCTCGTAATTGTCCACAGGCCCCAATACATAGCGCAATTCCGGCGGTCGCTCTCCTGGGCCTAAGATGCGGGGTAATTGGCAATGCCCCAACGAGCCACGGAAATGAGGGCGACCATGGTCGAGTATGTCGGATCGGATGTTTCGAAGGAAGAGATGGCTTACACCAACACTCACTGACAGTGACTCACCGCGACGCCCTGTCGGGTCTTCCGGCCAGGAGCGGGTCGCGAGGTGATGCCCGCGCATCATGAGCGGCGTAGGACGCCGTCCGGAAGCTCCGACAGGACGCTCCGAC
>JAUXFS010000344.1 GCA_030622775.1 Rhodospirillales bacterium
CGTGCCGAGCAGGAAACAGCGGAACTCACCGAGCAGATGCAAAGCCTCGACGACCAGCGCCGCGATCTGATCGAAGCCATCGGCAAGCTGCGCCGGGGCATCGCCGAACTCGACCGCGAGGGACGCGAGCGCCTGCTCGCCTCCTTCGCCGACGTCGACAGGCACTTCCGCGAGCTGTTCATGCGCCTGTTCGGCGGCGGCCGCGCCCACCTGGCGCTGACCGATTCGGACGATCCGCTCGAGGCCGGGCTCGAAATCATGGCCAGCCCGCCCGGCAAGCGGCTTCAGGTGCTGTCGTTGCTCTCCGGCGGCGAGCAGGCGCTGACGGCACTGGCGCTGATCTTCGCGGTGTTCCTGACCAATCCGGCGCCGATCTGCGTGCTCGACGAGGTCGATGCCCCGCTGGACGACGCCAATGTCGACCGTTTCTGCGGGCTGCTGACCGAAATGGCGGAAGGCGGCACCCGTTTCCTGGTGATCACCCACCATCGAATGACCATGGCCCGGATGGATCGATTGTTCGGCGTGACAATGGCCGAACGGGGCGTCTCACAATTGGTTTCGGTCGACTTGCAACGAGCCGAAGAGCTGCGTCAAACCGCCTGAGCCGACTCCACGACGCAACGTTTCTCCACGTTAGAACAGTACCTTATGGAAGCGTTACGACGCAGAAACGTTGGGTTTTCAGCCTTGACAGGGTTGGGGGCGGCCACTATGGTCGCGGCGCGTCAACGGCGTGGGTTTGTCCATAGGGGGTCGATACCTTTTCAATGAGTGAAGAGCCCCCACCCGAGGGGTTGGAAGACTTCGACACCCGTCTGAAGCGCTTGCGGGCCGAGACACGGCCTCCGCAGCGCAAGCGGGCTACGGATGAGCCGACGAGCGGTATGGGCGTGGCGTTCGCGATCTCCGCCCACATGGTCGCGGGGGTGATCGGCGGAGCAGGCATAGGATACCTGCTCGACAAATGGCTGGGGACATCGCCGTGGCTGTTGGTGGTGTTCTTCTTCCTCGGCGCTGCCGCGGGGGGATTGAACGTCTATCGTACGGTGATCGGCATGGACATGGCCCTGGGCTATCGTCCGGCGCCGGGCAAGGAAGCGGGAAAGCCGCGCGCGGAAAACGGTCCGGCCGGCAAGGGTGAAGAGAACAAGGGCGAGAAACGACGTGGCTAGTCCGCTTGAGCAATTCCAGATCAAGAAGATTGTCGAACTCCACGTCTTCGGTGTCGACGCCTCCTTTACCAATTCCGCGCTGTTCATGGTCATCGCGGTCGCGCTGATCACCTTCCTGCTGACGTTCGCCATGAGGGAGCGGTCGCTGGTCCCGGGACGATGGCAATCGATAGCCGAACTCTGTTACCAGTTTATCGCCGACATGATACGAACCAACGTGGGCAGCGACGGGCGACGCTATTTCCCGTTCATCTTCTCGCTGTTCGTGTTCATTCTGTTCGGCAACATGCTCGGGCTGGTGCCGTACGGCTTTACCTTCACCAGTCACATCGTTGTGACTTTCGGATTGGCCTTCGTCGTCTTCATCGGCACCACCGTTATCGCCTTCGCTACCCACGGCGTGAAATTTTTCGGCTTTTTCCTCCCCCACGGGACCCCGTGGTACGTTGCGCCGCTGCTGGTGCCGATCGAAATCCTGTCGTATTTTTTCCGGCCGATCAGTCTGTCGTTGCGGCTGTTCGCCAACATGACGGCCGGGCATACGTTGCTCAAGGTGTTCGGCGGGTTCGTCGTCACCATGGGCTTGGCGGGATTCGTGCCGTTGGCCGCGGTCGTCGCGCTGACCGGCCTCGACATGATCGTCGCCTTCCTGCAGGCGTTCGTGTTCACGATCCTGACTTGTATTTACCTCAACGACGCCTTGCACATGCATTGACAGGGGCACATGCATTAGATAGGGGCGTCATCGAAGTTCGGTCCAACCTGAGAAACGTTTACTTTCGGCAACCGCTGGATAGGGAAATCAAAAAATGGAAGCTGATGCAGCAAAACTGATTGGTGCGGGAATTGCGGTCGCGGGACTGGGTGGAATCGGTGCCGGTATCGGTAACATCTTTGCCACGACGATCTCCTCCTTGGCCCGCAACCCGGCGGCGGCGCCGGTAGTACAGTTGCCGATGTGGGTGGGATTCGCCCTCGTCGAGGCCGTGGCGCTTTACGCGCTGGTCGTCGCCCTGATGCTGATGTTCGTGTTCTAAAGCCTTCGATCCGCATCAACTCGTAGCTCTATCCCACCCAGGGGACCCCGATGCCGCAATTCGACGTTTCCGTGTGGCCGACCCAACTGATCTGGATGGCGATCACGTTCGTGGCGCTCTACCTGCTCATGGTGCGGGTAGCGCTGCCGCGGATCGGCGACGTGCTCGAGGAGCGCGAGTTCAAGATCAACGACGCGCTCAGGAAGGCGGAAGGCCTCAGGCAAGACGCCGAGGACGCGGCGGCCGCCTACGAGAAGATGATGGCGGATGCCCGCGTCAAGGCCCAGGACGAGGTCCGTGCGGTCCGCGAGCGAGCCGACGCCGAGGCGGCGGCTCGGCACGCCGAGTTGAGCGAGCGCCTCAACGAGAAAGTCACCGCCGCCGAAGGCCGTATCGCCAAGGCGCGCGCCGAAGCGGTGGCCGGGGTCCGCGATGTCGCCGTCGACTTGGCGGCCGCGGCGTTCGAACGTCTGCTCGGCGAGAAGATCGACCCCAAGACGGCCACCATGGCCGTCGATGCAACGATGAAAGAGGGGCGCTGATGCAAGCCTGGGCGGCGGAAACGGCGGAACACGCGGCGAAAGGGACCGAAGCGTTTTATGCTACGGCCGAGTTTTGGGTTGCCGTCGGGCTCGTCCTCATTCTGGCCGCGGTCGGCCGCACGGCCTTCCGCGTGATCGCGCTGGCGCTCGACGATCGTGCCGAGAAAATCAAAAACCAGATTGACGAGGCCTCGCGCTTAGCCGAAGAAGCGAAGCAACTGCTGGCCTCGTACGAACGCAAGAAGCACGACGCGACCGCCGAGGCGGAGGCGATCATCGAGCATGCCCGCCAAGAGGCCGATCGGTTGGCCGAGCGTACCGCCGAAGACCTGGAAAGAGCCCTTAAACGCCGCGAGCAGATGGCCATGGACCGAATCGCCCAGGCCGAGGTCAGCGCCATTGCCGACGTGCGAAATCAGGCCGTTGACGTGGCGATGCAAGCGGCACGGCAGCTCCTGACCGAGCAGGTCAAGGGCAAGAGCGCGGACGCGCTCATCGGCGCCGCGATCAAGGAACTACCGGAAAAACTGCATTAGGCGGGCGACACGGGTCGCCTACACCGCACCAACAAGATCCACCCATTCCCTTTCGGTCAATGTGGTAACGCCGAGTTCCGAGGCCTTTTTTGCCTTCGAGCCCGCATCGGCGCCGACGACCACGTAGTCTGTCTTTTTCGACACCGAACCGGCGACCTTTGCGCCCAGGGACTCGGCCCGGGCCTTGGCTTCTCCGCGCGTTATATTCTCGAGCGTTCCGGTAAACACCACGGTCTTGCCGGCAATCGGCGATCCGCCCGCCTGTGGGGCGACGAAATCCTCGACATGGAGTTGGGCCTGCAGATCGTCGAGCACCTGCCGGTTGTGGGCTTCGGAGAAAAAGGCGGTGATGTCGGCCGTGACCGACGGCCCGATTCCATCGATGCCGACGAGGTCGC
>JAUXFS010000046.1 GCA_030622775.1 Rhodospirillales bacterium
CGCACGCATAGTCCCGACAACCGAAAGCTGATCGGTCGGATCCAACACATTCTGCGCCTTCTTCGCCGGTTCGCGGCCCTGCCCGAATCGGTGGATTAATACCGACGGTCGAGCCGCGTTTCCGCAAAGCCCCCGACGACAACGCGGCGAGACTCCGTCGCAATCGCTTTTTTAGACCTTTGCAGGAATGTCGACTTCAGTGTATGCGAGGGGTGCTCAAATGGGCGGGGGTATCCGATGGACGGCGGGATCGACAAGAATTTTGCTTCGATAAGCGATCCGGAGCCCCCCCGGCTGCCCGACTATCTGGTCGAGACCTATACCTGGGCCTATCTCAAGCCGGCGAGCATTATCCTGCTCGACAATTCCCTGGTGGTCACGTCGATCCTGTGGGGCAATTTCCGAAGATTGGTACGGGCCGCGTGCAGCGAGTTCCAGCCCGGTCAAACGGTGTTGCAGGCGGCCAGCGTCTACGGCAGCTTTTCCGCCGACCTTGCCGAGGTCGTCGGCCGTCATGGCCGGCTCGACATCATCGATATCGCGCCGCTGCAGGTGGCCAATTCCCGGCGAAAACTCAAAGACTACCCGCAGGCGCGCGTCCGCCTGGCCGACGCCGCTTCCCCCGGCGGCGGGATCTACGACAGCGTATGCTGCTTCTTTCTGCTTCACGAAATTCCCGACGATCACAAGCGGGCGGTGGTGGACGGGCTCCTGGCAAAGGTGCCGCCGGAAGGCAAGGCGGTGTTCGTCGACTATCATCAGACCGTTCCGGTTCATCCGCTCCGCGTGGTGATGGGAATGGTGTTTCGCTGGCTGGAACCATACGCGTCCGGGCTGGTCAAAAGGGAAATCGCCGATTTCGCCAGCGACCGCGATGACTTTACCTGGCGGAAAAAAACCTATTTCGGCGGGCTCTACCAGAAGGTGGTGGCGATTCGAAAGCCCGGAGTAGCCCTCTCGGCACAACTCACCGGGTAGTCGGTCGGAAACGCCTTCCCCGGACTCTGAAGGCCAGCGGGGAGTTGGAACGATGACCTACTACAAGCCGCTCAGTCTATACGTGCCGGAGCCGTCGGTTCGTCCGGGCGACAAGCCCGATTTCTCCAAGTTCGCGATCCCGAAAGCGGGCAGCGTCCGTCGACCGGAGATCGACGTCTCGGAGGAGGAGATCCGCGATCTCGCCTACGGCATCATCAGGGTGCTGAATCGCGACGGCGAGGCGGTCGGCCCCTGGGCGGGCGTCATGGACGACGAGACCGCGCTGAAGGGGCTGCGTTACATGATGAAGACCCGCGCCTACGACGCGCGGATGCAGAAGGCTCAGCGCCAGGGGAAGACGTCCTTCTACATGCAGTGCTTGGGCGAGGAGGCGATCGCGGTCGCCCATCAGATGGCGCTGTCCCCGGGAGACATGAACTTCCCGACCTATCGCCAGCAAGGCCTGCTGATCGCGCGCGAGCATCCGCTGGTCGAGATGATGTGCCAGATCTATTCGAACTCGGGCGACGTGCTGGGCGGACGGCAGATGCCGGTTATGTACTCGTCGCGCGACTCCGGGTTCTTCTCGATTTCGGGCAACCTGGGCACACAGTACGTCCAGGCGGTGGGCTGGGCGATGGCGTCGGCGATCAAGGGCGACACCAAGATCGCCTCGGCCTGGATCGGCGACGGCGCGACGGCGTCCAACGATTTTCACTCGGCGCTGCTGTACGCCTCGGTCTATCGACCGCCGGTCATCCTCAACGTCGTGAACAACCAGTGGGCCATATCGACCTTCCAGGGGATCGCGACCGGTCAGTCGGTGACCTTCGCCACGCGGGCCCTCGGCTATGGTCTCAACGCACTCAGAGTCGACGGCAACGACTTCCTCGCCGTCTACGCCGTCTCGAAATGGGCCGTCGAACGGGCACGGAGAAACTTCGGGCCGACGTTCATCGAGTGGGTGACCTACCGGGTCGGGGCGCATTCGAGCTCCGACGATCCGTCGAAGTACCGCCCGCTGGACGAATCCAGCGCGTGGCCCATGGGGGACCCGATCGAGCGCCTCAAGAACCATCTGATCGTCCGGGGTGTCTGGTCCGACGACAGGCATGTCCAGTTGGACGCCGAGTTGCACGACGAGATCCGCGACGCCGCCAAGGAAGCGGAAAGCCATGGCACGTTGGGACAGGGCCCCGCGCCGAGCGCCAAGGAGATGTTCGAGGACGTTTTCAAGGAGATGCCGCCGCACCTGCGCCGCCAACGCCAGCAAATGGGGGTGTGAGCCATGGCGCGCATGAACATGATCGAGGCCATCCGTGACGCGATGGACGTGAAGCTCGGGCAGGACGACGACGTCGTGGTCTTCGGCGAGGACGTCGGCTATTTCGGTGGCGTCTTTCGGTGCACCGACGGGTTGCAGCGGAAGTACGGCAAGAGCCGCGTTTTCGATACCCCGATCAACGAAAGCGGCATCGTCGGCGTGGCGGTCGGGATGGGCGCCTACGGGTTGCGGCCGATCGCCGAAGTGCAGTTTGCCGACTACGTCTATCCGGCCTACGACCAGATCGTGTCGGAGGCGGCGCGGCTGCGCCACCGCTCCCATGGTCAGTTCACGTCGCCGATCACCATCCGCATGCCGTGCGGCGGGGGCATCTTCGGCGGACAGACCCACAGCCAGACCCCCGAAGCCTTGTTCACCCATGTCGCCGGCCTCAAGACGGTGCTGCCGTCCAATCCGTATGATGCGAAGGGGTTGCTGATCGCGTCGATCGAGGACGACGATCCGGTCATCTTTTTCGAGCCGAAGCGGCTGTACAACGGCCCTTTCGACGGACACCACGACCGCCCGGTCACTCCGTGGTCGAAGCACGCTCTCGGCGATGTGCCCGAAGGCCACTACGTGGTTCCGCTCGGCGAGGCGGCCATTCGGCGCGAGGGGTCCGATGTCACGGTACTCGCCTATGGCACGATGGTCTTCGTCGCCCAGGCGGCGGCGGCGGAAACGGGCATCGACGCCGAGATCATCGACCTGAGAACGCTGCTGCCACTGGATCTCGACCGCATCGAGGCCTCGGTCAAGAAGACCGGGCGCTGCCTGATCGTGCATGAGGCAACGTTCACGTCGGGCTACGGCGCGGAGCTGTCCGCCCTCGTCCAGGAAACCTGCTTCTATCACCTCGAGGCACCGATCGAGCGCGTGACCGGCTGGGACACGCCGTATCCCCATGCTCAGGAGTGGGACTATTTCCCGGGGCCGGCCCGGGTCGGAGCTGGCTTGAAGCGCGTGATGGAGGCGTGAGATGGGCACGTACGTCATCAAATTGCCCGACGTCGGCGAAGGCATCGCCGAGGCCGAAATCGCCGAGTGGAACGTAAAGCTTGGAGACCACGTGAGAGAGGACGACGTCCTCGGGTCGGTGATGACCGACAAGGCCACCGTCGAAATCCCGTCACCGGTCGACGGCAAAATCCTGTGGCTGGCCGCGGACGCCGGCGTCTTGGTGGCAATCGGGTCGGATTTCGTGAAGCTGGAGGTCAGCGGTGAAGGCAACGTCAACGCCGCCGCGGAGGCGCCCGAAGCGCTGTCGCCCCAGGAAGCGGTAACGACGCCGGCCCCCGAGCCCGCGGCGACTCCGGCGGCGAAACGCCCCGCCACGCCGCCACCGGGGTTGCAGCGGCGGGGGTTGCCGCGGCCGATCGGCGAGAAGCCGGTCGCGTCCCCGGCCGTGCGCCATCGGGCCCGCGAGATGGGCATCGATCTCCGCTATGCGCGCGGCACCGGACCCGCCGGCAGGATTACCCACGAGGATCTGGACGACTACGCCACCGGCGCCGCCGCGTCGGCCGTGCGGGGAGGCACGCTGGTCGCCGATACCTCGGTCGTCGAAACGCCGATCATCGGGCTCAGGCGCAAGATCGCCGCCAAGATGCAGGAGTCCAAGCGCCGAATTCCGCATATCACCTACGTCGAGGAAATCGACGTCACCGAGGTCGAGAACCTGCGCGGCCGGCTCAACGAGACCAAGCGCGAGGACCAGCCGCGCTTGACGATGCTGCCGTTCCTGATGCGCGCGATCGTCGCGGCGCTGCGCGACTCCCCGGAGATGAGCGCGCTGTTCGACGACGATGCCGGGGTCGTTCGCCAGTACGGCGCCGCGCACATCGGCGTCGCGGCGCAGACGGCGGCCGGCCTCGTCGTGGCGGTGGTCAAGCATGCGGAAGCGCGCGACCTGTGGGATTGCGCCGCCGAGGTCAAACGGCTGGCCGATGCGGCACGCGACGGCAAGGCGACGCGCGAGGAGCTCGGCGGCTCGACGATCACGATTACCAGCCTCGGAGCGATGGGCGGGCTGGTCACCCCGCCGGTGATCAATTACCCGGAGGTGGCAATCATCGGCGTCAACAAGATCCGCATGCAGGCCGTCTACGTGGACGGCGGTTTCGTTCCGAGGAAGATCATGAACCTGTCGTCGTCGTTCGATCACCGGGTGATCGACGGCTGGGACGCCGCCGCGTTCATCCAGCGCATCAAGGCGCTGCTCGAACACCCGGCAACGATATTCATGGAGGGGTGAATGAAAACGCTCTCCTGCCGGGTCCTCGTGCTCGGCGGCGGACCGGGCGGCTACGTGGCGGCGATCCGCGCCGGACAACTCGGCCTCGACACGGTAATCGTCGAAGGCAAGAAGCTCGGCGGCACCTGCCTCAACGTCGGCTGTATCCCATCGAAGGCGCTGATTCACGCGGCGGACGAATTCGCGGCGGCGCAACGCTTTGCCACCGGCAATCCCCTCGGGATCTCGGTTTCGAACCCGGCGATCGACCTCGCGAAAACCGTCGCCTGGAAGGACGGGATCGTCAAACGACTCAATACCGGCGTCGCCGGCCTGCTCGACAAGGCGAAGGTCAAGGCGGTCGAGGGCTGGGGCATAATGCGCGACGGCAAGACTTGCGTCGTCGAGACCGCCGACGGTCCGCTGACCATCGAAGCCGAAAATGTCGTCCTCGCGGCGGGCTCGGAACCCGTTGAGCTGCCGTTCCTTCCGTTCGGCGGCATCGTGATCTCGTCGACCGAGGCGCTGTCGCTCGACTCGGTGCCCGAGCGCCTGGTGGTCGTCGGTGGCGGCTACATCGGCCTGGAGCTGGGCTTCGCCTACCGCAAGATGGGATCGACGGTCAGCGTCGTCGAGGCCCTCGGCCGCATCCTGCCGCAATACGACACCGATCTGACCCGGCCCGTTCGCAAGAGCCTCGACAGCCACGGGATCGCGGTGATGCTGGGGACCAAGGCGCTCGGCCTCACCGACAACGGCGACGGCCTACGCATCGAGACCGCCGGCGGAGAGGCGCCGGCGATCGCCGCCGACAAGATCCTGGTCACCGTCGGCCGGCGGCCGAAGACCGACGGCTGGGGCCTGAAGGGGCTCGACCTCGCCATGAACGGCCAATCCATCCGGATCGACGATCAGTGCCGCACCTCGATGACCGGCATCTGGGCCATCGGCGACGTCACCGGCGAGCCGATGCTGGCGCACCGCGCGACGGCGCAGGGGGAGATGGTCGCCGAGATCATCGCCGGCGAGAAACGGTCCTTCGACAACGTCTGCATCCCGGCGGTCGCGTTCACCGATCCCGAGATCGTCGTCGCCGGGCTCTCGCCCGAGGAAGCGGCGGCGGCGGGCCACGAGATCGTCACCGGCCAGTTCCCGTTCCTCGCCAACGGACGCGCCATGACCATGGAGCGGGAAAACGGGTTCGTGCGCATCGTCGCCCGGGCGGACAATCACCTGGTGCTCGGCATCCAGGCGGTGGGCGGCGGCGTGTCGGAACTCTCGGCGAGCTTCAGCCTCGCCCTCGAGATGGGGGCGCGGCTGGAAGACTTGGCCGGGACCATCCACGCCCATCCGACGCTGAGCGAAGCCGTCCTCGAAGCCTCGCTGAAGGCCCTCGGCCACGCGATCCATATCTGATCACCCGCGCGCCGATGGCGAGCCCCGGTCGATTGGGCGACCTCAATCCGACTCCAGATCCCTGGGGCAAACAAAGGCATCCAGTCTGGCGCATCCGGCTTCGAGTTCCCGCCAATTCCGGATTTCGGCGGACAACACCGCCAACGCCCCGGTGGGGAACTTGCCCGCAAGCCGGGCGCGGGGGGCCTGTTCGCCGGAGCCGACAAGCACCTTGGCCAGTGTCTCCAGACCAGGATTGTGGCCGATGACCATCACCGAGGCGGTGTCCCCAAGCTGGCGCAATCTCCGCAGCAACGCGGGCGCTTCCGCCAGGTAGACGCCCTTCTCGAAGCGGGTGGGCACGGCGCCGCCGAACGACTCGAGCATCCGCTCCAGCGTTTCGCGCGTTCGCCGCGACGGGGAACAGAGAATCTGGGCCGGACCGATGCCGGCGCCGGCCACGTAACCGGCCATCAACGCCGCGGCCCGACGGCCCCGTTTGCCGAGCGGGCGATCGAAGTCTTCGAGACTCTTATCCTTCCAGCTCGACTTGAAATGGCGAAGCAGATAGAGCGTTTTCATGGGCGACGGGGTCTAGGAAAAGCTGCTCTTGGCTTAATATCGAGGACCGTGGGTATTATTTGGGTGCGCGCCGGGCGAACGCCCGCGGCTTGACCTTGCGCAACCGTTTCGCCCGTTCGGAGCGTCGCTCCGCGGCGACGACGAGGACCTCCTGGCTTCCACGCGCGTGGCGTCCGCGTTTGGTCCGGCGCTGGACATAGGTGCCGTCGGACTGCATATCCCAGGCGCTCCGCCGATCGCTCAGTTGGGCTTCGAGGATCGTTCGCACTTCCTTGCGCAACGAGGGCTCCTCGATGGGCGTCAGCACCTCCACCCTGCTTTCGAGGTTGCGGGTCATCAGGTCGGCGGAACCGATGAAATATTCCTCGGCGGCGCCGTTCTGGAAGTAGTAGATCCTGGCATGTTCGAGGAATCGGCCGACAATGCTGACCACGGTAACGTTGTCCGACAGCCCCGGGATGCCCGGGCGCAGGCGGCAGGTGTCGCGGATGATCAGCTCGACCTTGACCCCCGCCTGCGACGCCCGATAAAGGGCCTCGACGATACCGGAATCCTCCAGCGCGTTGGTCTTGAAACGGATCAGCCCCGGCGCCTCCGGGGAGTGGGTGCCGATCTCGCGATCGATCTTGGCGAGCAACGCCTTTTTCATGATGCTCGGCGCCGCCAGGAGCTTGCGATAGTTACGGGCGGATCGACACCCCGTGGTCAGATAGTTGAACAACTCGGTAACGTCGAGGCCGATCTCCCTGTCGCAGGTCATCAGTCCCAGGTCCGAATACTGCCGCGCGGTACCGGCATGATAGTTGCCGGTGCCGATGTGGATGTAGCGGCGCAACCCGTTGTAGTCGCGGCGCACCACCAGGATGAGCTTGCCGTGGGTCTTCAGGCCGAGCACGCCATAGGTGACATGGATACCGGCCTCTTCCAGTCGGCCGGCCCACCGGATGTTGGCGGCCTCGTCGAAACGGGCCTTCAGCTCGACGACGACGGCGACCTGTTTGCCGTTGCGGGCGGCCTGGATGAGATGATCGATGATGTTGGTGTCCGCCGATGTCCGATACAGGGTCATCTTGATGGCGTAGACCTTGGGATCCTCCGCCGCCTCGCGGACGAACCGGACAACCGAGGTTACGAAAGACTCGTACGGGTGATGGAGCAGGATCGGGCCGTTCTCGCGGATGATGTGGAAGATGTTGTCCCGGTCCTGCAGCATGACGTTGGTGATCGGCTGGTGGGGCTGCTCGTGCAGTTCGGGAATACCGAGCTGGCTGAGCTCCATCAGGTCGCGCATCCCGATCATCATGTCGGTCTCGTAAACGTCGTTCTCCTCGTCGAGGCCCAGCTCGGCGGCCAGCATTCCCCGATGATGGGGGTCGATGCCGGCTTCGGTCTGGAGACGGACGATCGGAGCGAATTTGCGTTCGCGAAGCTCGGCCTCGATCATCGCGACAAGATCATCGGCCTGTTCCTCGTCCCCCTCCGTGTTGGCATTGCGGGTGACCCGGAACAGCTCGACCGACGCAATCTCCATTCCCGGGAAAAGGTCGCCGAGGCAGTGAGCCATCACGTCTTCGAGCATGACGAAATGGTTGTCGGGGCCAACCCGCAGGAATCGAGGGACACCCGCCCCAACCGGAACCTTGACCCGCGCCATCGTCAGTTCGGGTTCCTGAGGAAACCGCAACGTGACCAGAAGATTCACCGAGAGGTTGGAGATGAAGGGAAAGGGGTGCGCCGGGTCCATCGCCAGAGGCGTAATAAGAGGAAAGATATTATCGTAATAATGTTCACGAACAATTTTTTGTTCTTCTTTGGACAGGCTAACAAACGGGCGAATTATAATGTTATTCCGGCGAAGATCGTCGAGTAGCCCCAGGTAAACTTCCCGTTTTTCTTTTTTGAAATCCCCGATGACGACCTGACATTCCTCCAACTGCTGGCTGGGGCTGCGACCGTCGATGGTCAGTTTCTGCACGCCGGCGCCGATCTGCTGTTTCAGGCCGCCAATGCGTTTCATGAAGAATTCGTCGATATTCGAGGCGGCGATCGCCAGAAACTTGACCCGTTCGAGGAGGGGCTTGCGCGGATCCCGCGCCTCGTTGAGCACCCGGCGATTGAACTGCAGCCAGGTCAGTTCCCGATTCAGATAGAGTTCGGGAGCGCGGAGGTCATAGGCCTCCACCGCGTTGGTGGCGGCCGTCGTACCGCCATCACCGGATCTGCCGGCCGCGGGACGGGCCGGCCGCAAAGCCTTTGGCCGGATCGGTAAGTTCAAAACGTCCGCGGAACCTGGAGACG